>JAPSFT010000010.1 GCA_035063765.1 Deltaproteobacteria bacterium | reverse complement strand
TGCGCGAGCACATCGCGAAGCTCGCCACCGAGGGCCAGCTCGAGGCCGAGATCGGCGCCGCCGGCCCGGCCGGCGACGGGCTCGGGGCGCGCCTGCGGGCGATCCGCGACGAGGCCCGCGAGGAGGCGGCCCGCCAGGAGCTGGACGAGATCCGCCAGCGCCTCCAGCCCACGCTCGCGGCCGACGTGCCGCTGACCGGTGAGGCGCTGCGCCGCGAGCCCGCCGCGCGCGAGGCCTGATCGCGCGGGCGGGCGCCGCGGCTACGATCCCTCCCCATGCCCTACGTCGAAGTCACGCGCCCCCGCCCGCACGTCGCGCTGATCACCCTGAACCGGCCCGAGCGGCTCAACGCCCTCTCCTTCGACACCGTCGTGCCGCTGCACGACGCGCTCGAGCAGGTGGCCGCCGACAACGACGTCTGGGTGGTGGTGCTGACCGGCGCCGGGCGCGGCTTCTGCTCGGGGCTCGACCTCGAGGACCACGGCGTGCCGCCCGGCATCGCGGGGCTGCCGATGTCGCGGATCGCGGTGCGCGCGATGGCGCTCTTCGCCGACCTCGTTCCGCGCCTGCGCTCGCTCCCCCAGCCCGTGATCGCGGCGGTGAACGGCGCCGCCTTCGGCGGTGGCCTGTGCCTCGCGGTGGGCACCGACATCCGGATCGCCGGCGCCTCGGCGCGCTTCTGCGGCGCCGGCGTGCGCAACGGCCTGACCAACACGGAGCTCGGCATCTCGTGGCTGCTGCCGCGCCTCGTCGGCGCCTCGCGCGCCTTCGAGCTGCTGCTCACGGGCCGCGAGATCGACGCCGCCGAGGCCGACCGCATCGGCCTGGTCTCGCGGGTGGTGCCCGACGGCGCGCTCCTCGACGAGGCGCTCGACACGGCGGCGCGCATCTGCGAGCTCTCGCCGCACGGCATCGCCATGACCAAGCGCGTGCTGTGGTCGAACCTCGAGACCGGGAGCCTCCACGCCGGCATGGACCTCGAGAACCGCAACCAGCTCCTGGTGCGGATGACCACCCAGAACCTCGACGAAGCGATCCGCGCCCGCCGCGAAGGCCGCAAGCCCAGCTTCGGCGACTGACCCCGCATCCGCGCTCCGTGGCGCAGGACCGGGGCGATCCCGGTGGTTCGGTATGACCACGGTCATACCGACGATCGGAGGTGCAGTGATAGAGGCCCGCGCATGAAGAGCCGACACCGGACGACCGTGAACCGCACGAGACACCTCGCCGCCGCGCTCGCCTTCGCGAGCGCCCTGCTCCCGGCCCTGGCCGCCCGCGCCGCCCTGGAGTGGGTGAGCTGCGACCCCATCGACGTTGCGACCTTCGAGAACCGCATCCACGTGCGCTGCTCCGCCTCGGTGGGCGGCGGGATCTTCTACTTCGCGCGGCCGGTCACGGATGGCGCCGAGACGCAGCGCTACCTGAGCACGCTGCTCGCCGCCCAGGTCGCCGGCCGCACGCTCTCGATCCTGACCGATCTCGCCGACACCAGCGGCGCGGCGTTCGGCTGCGGGGCCAGCGACTGCCGGCGCTTCGAGGCCGTGAGCTTCGGGAACTGATCCGTGCGCCGCGCCCTCGCCGCGGCAGGACTCGCGTCCGTGCTGGCGCTCGCCGCGGCACCCGCCGGCGCCGGCACCTACTGGGGGCACGGCACCCTGTCGAGCACTCCGAGCCTGTGCTTCGTCGGCCCGGCGCTCGCGAACGAGCCCGCCTGGGCGGCGCAGATCCTCGACGCGATCCGCGAGTTCGAGCGCGCCGCCAACATCCGCTTCGAGATCCTCGGCACCTGCCCGGCCCCGGTCCCGGTCCTCGGCCAGGACGTCTACGCGGGCGACGTCCGGATCGCCCTCTTCCCCGGCTCCGACATCCCCTGGTCGAGCCCGGTCCCCGGCGACGGCTGCCCGATCGGCTTCGTCGACAGCAGCTTCGCCCGCGAGCCGGACTTCCTCGCCGGCGATCGCGGCTGCGTCTACAACCTGAAGCTCGGCAAGGACGCGGACGCCCAGGGCGTGCCCTGGCGCAACCACGTGCTCCACGAGGTCGGCCACGCGCTCGGCCTCTCGCACGAGCACCAGCGCCCGGATGCGCTCGACCCGAGCACCTGCCAGCCGCTCGCACCCTCCTGCCCGACGCCCCCCCAGCCGGGCCCCACCGATCTCCTGTGCGTCACCCCCTACGACCGCGACTCGGTGATGAACTACGAGAACGAGACCTGCGGGATCGCCGGCAACTACGGGCACTCGGGGCTCTCGGCCTGGGACCGGCTCACGCTCCACGTGCTCTACCCCGAGCCGGTGCGCGTGGCGGAGGTGGTGGGGACGCGGGTCGTCCCGACGAGCGGGACGCTCTCGCTCGTCTCGGGCTGGCAGGCGCGCGGCGCCAACCTGGCGGCGGTGGCGCGCGCCTTCTCGTGGACGATCGGGGGGGCTCCCGTCGGCACGGGGCCTGTGCTCTCCTGGTCGCTCGGCGCCGGCTCCTACGCGCTCGGCTTCTCGTACGAGGACTTCCTCGGCCGCAGCTACAGCTATGCCACGACCGTCCGGGGCCTGCCGCCCCAGCAGTTCGCGAACGAGGTGGGCGCCCTGCCGGCCCTGCTGGTCCCCGAGCCGGGCGGCACCGCCGGCGCGCTGGCGGCGCTCGGCGCGCTCGCGGCGCTGGCGCCCGGGCGCCGGCGCGGGTGCGGGGAGGCCGCAGCCACCGGCGGCGCCGGCCGAGCGGCCCGCTGAGAAATTCCGGCTAGCCTGCCCGGCGGATGCGCGAGCCCGCCCCCGATCTCGCGACGCGCCTCGGCGCGCTCCTCGCGCTCGATCCCGCCCGGATCGAGGACGTCGTGCTCCGCCACGCGGGTCCCGGGCCGCGCTACACGAGCTACCCGACCGCCCCGGTCTGGACCGACGCCTACGGACCCGACGAGCTCCGCCGCGACCTCGCCGGCATCGCCGCCGGCAGCGAGATCTCGCTCTACGCGCACGTCCCCTTCTGCCGCAGCCTCTGCCACTTCTGCGCCTGCAACCGGGTGATCACCCGCTCGCCCGAGCTGCCGGCGCGCTTCCTCGACACCGTCGAGCGGGAGATCGCGCAGGTGCGCGAGGCGCTGCCGGGGCCGCCACGCGTCGTGCAGCACCACTGGGGCGGCGGTACGCCCACGCACCTCGAGCCGGCCCAGATCGCGCGCCTGCACCGTGCCCTCGAGGACGCCTTCCCGAGCGCCCCCGGCGCCGAGGTCTCGATCGAGGTCGACCCGCGGGTGACCGGCGCGGCGCACCTCGAGGTCCTGCGCGAGCGCGGCTTCAACCGCCTCTCGATGGGCGTCCAGGACTTCGACCCGCGCGTGCAGGAGGCGATCCACCGCGTGCAGGGCGTCGCGGACACGGCGGCGCTCGTGGAGCGCGCGCGCGCGATGGGCTTCGCGAGCGTCGGCTTCGACCTGATCTACGGCCTGCCCTTCCAGAGCGTCGCGTCGATCGAGCGCACCCTCGACCACGTGGTCGCGATCGGGCCCGATCGCATCGCTCTCTACGGCTACGCGCACGTGACCTGGGTGGCGAAGCAGCAGCGCGGCTTCGAGCGCCACGACCTGCCGGCGCCGCCCGAGCGGCTGCGCATCCAGCTCGCGGCGATCCGCAAGCTGCTGGCGGCCGGCTACGAGCCGGTCGGCATGGACCACTACGCGCGCCCGGGCGACGAGCTCGCGCGGGCCGCGCGCGAGCGCACCCTGCGGCGCAACTTCATGGGCTACACGACCCGCCCGGGTCTCGACCTGCTGGCGATCGGGCCGAGCGCGATCAGCGAGCTCGCGAACGCCTTCGCGCAGTCCCATCGCGAGCTCGGGGCCTGGCAGGACGCGGTGCAGGCCGGCCGGCTCGCCACCGTCCGGGGGCACGTGCTCAGCGACGACGATCGCACGCGGAAATGGGTGATCGCCGAGATCATGTGCCACCAGGAGGTGTCGGCAGAGGCCTTCCGTACGCGCTTCGGAGCCGAGCTCGCGACCCGCTTCGCGGCCGAGCGGGAGGCGCTCGAGCCGCTGGCCGAGGCGGGGCTCGTCGAGCTCGACGGCGACGGCAGCCTGCGCCTCACGGCGCTCGGCCACCTGGCCGCCCGCCCGGTGGCGATGGCCTTCGACGCCTACCTGGCGCGCCAGCTCGAGGCCGAGCGGCCGCTCTTCAGCCAGACGGTCTGAGGCGGCGCGCCGCCGGGCCCGGCGCCCTCAGGCCCCGGCCAGCTCCAACTCGCCGGCCCGGATGCGGCGCTCGATCTCCGCGTCGTGGTCGACGTCCGAGGTGCTGTTCGACTCGTACGCGAGGATGCCGAGCGCCTCGAAGCGGGCGCGCTGGCGGTCCGAGAGCAGCCCCAGGCTCTTCACGTTCGGGACGATCTTCGAGAACAGCCGGTAGCGGAACTGGCGGGCCAGCTCCGAGCCGTCGGCGAGCGCGATGCACTCGTCCGGGTCGAGGCCCATCGCCTCCCACACCTCGCGGTTCGTGATGCGGTCGCGCATCAGGACGCAGGCCTCGTAGACGAAGTCCTCGCGCTCGAAGCGGTCCTTCTCGGGAAGCTCCCGGCAGTACTCGCGCAGCGAGAGCACGCCGAAGGCCACGTGACGCGACTCGTCCTCCATCACCGCGGCGGTGAGATCGCGCAGCAGCGGGTTCGTCGCCGTGTCGCGGATCGTGCCGAAGGCGGCCAGCGCGAGGCCCTCGACCACGATCTGCATGCCCAGGAACTTGATGTCCCAGCGCGAGTCGCTGAGCACCTGGTCGAGCAGCGACTTGAGCGCCGGGTTCACCGGGTACTCGTGCTGGAGCTTCTCCTGCACGAAGCGCCGGTACACCTCGACGTGACGGGCCTCGTCCATCACCTGGGTGGCAGCGTACTGCTTGGCCTCGTACCAGGGCACCGCGTCCACGATCTGGGCGGTCACCAGGAGGGCGCCCTGCTCGCCGTGCAGGAACTGGCAGAGCTGCCAGGTGATCGCCTCGTGGCGGAGCTTCGCCTTCTCCTTCTCGGTGAGCTTGTCCCACAGCGGCGTGCCCCAGATCGCGATGCCGGGATCGGGCACCAGGCCCTTCTCCGGGTCGACGTCGAGGCTCCAGTCGAGGCGCGTCGAGGAGTTCCACTGGTCGCGCTTGGCGTTCTCGTACAGGCGCATGAGCCGGGTGCGGGTGGCGTCGTACTCCCAGTTGTAGGCGAGCGTCTGGGGGACGCGGAGGTGCTCGATCGGGGTGGCGGCGTGCAGGTGCTCGAGGGCGGGCATCGGGTCGGTGTCTCCTAGGGCTCGGTGGGTTCGGGGGTGCGGGCGCTCCGGGCGGTCACGCCCAGGTACGCGAGGAAGGCGCGGCTCAGCTCCGCGGCCAGCTCGTCGTCGGACAGGGTCAGGACCCGCGAGCGCAGCTCGCCGAAGAGCACCACGTTCTCGATGCTGCTCACCACCATCGCGAGGCCGAAGGCGGCGGCACGCGCCGGATCCGGATGGCGGATCTCGCCGGCGCGCGCGAGGAGCAGGCGCGAGAGGCTCGCGTTCACGTGGTGCGAGAGGCGCTCCTGGCGGGCGCGGAACTCCGGGTCGACGTGGTTGCGCAGCACGAACGCGCGGATCAGGCCCTGGCGCTCGCGGTGCACCGCCACCAGGAAGGGCACGACCGCGCGCAGGATCTCGGGGATCGGCGCGCCCTCCCAGCGCCCGGGATCGAGCGCGGCGTCGGCGGTCGCGACGGCCTGCTCGAGGTAGCGCTCGTAGAGCGCGTAGAGCAGGCCGTCCTTGTCGCGAAAGCGCGCGTAGAAGGCGCCGACCGAGGACCCCGCCCGCCGGACGAGCTCCGCGATCGTTGCGTCCGCGAAGCCCTTCTCGGCGACGAGCTGCTCGGCCGCGTCGAGGAGCCGCTCGAGGGTCTCCTGGCTGCGCGCCTGGCGCGGCGGGCGGACCCAGCGAAGCACGGGGCGTGAGGGGCTGGCCAGCAGATGCAGACCTCATCTAGATCAGAATCAGTGTTCTGGTTCTCTTTTATCCTGATCTGGTCCAGCCGTCAACGGATCGAAACGGAAGTCCTGGTTTTATTTGATCGTCCGGGCCATCCCGCGGGGTGCAGGGGGCTCCCTGCTGAAGAGGCGCTCCTCCCGGGTCTCGTGATCCCGGAGCGCGACCCCGAGGTCGGCGAAGCCGCGGGCGACGCCTTCGCGCGGCTCGCGACCCATCTGGCCCTCGAGCTCCCCCAGCCGGGCCTGGAGCGCGCGGTGCTCGAGCCGGAGCTCCTCGAGCTCCGGGCCACGCGCCGGCTCGAGCCCTTGCAGGGCCGGGAAGTGGACCTGCTCCTCGAGCGCGAAGTGCGCGCCGATGGCGCCGCGGAAGGCGTAGAGCGCCTCGCGCGCCTCGGCCGGCGTGTGGCGCGCGATCGCGCGCTGCGTCGTCGCCAGCAGTGCATCGAGGTACCCGTGCTGCGCGGCGAGGCGCCGGGTCGCGTGGGCGAGGCGCGGGCGCAGTCCCGGCTGCTCGTCGGCCATGCACGCACTGGATAGCATGGGCCCGCGTGCAGCTCCCCCTCGGAGGAACGATGGATCTCGCCGTCTGCGACCGGCTGCTCACCACCACCCGCTCGGTGCGCAAGCGCCTCGACTTCTCGCGCCCGGTGCCGCGCGAGGTCGTCGAGCGCTGCCTCGAGATCGCCCTCCAGGCGCCCACCGGCTCGAACGCGCAGGGCTGGCACTTCTACGTGGTCACGGACCCTGCGCAGAAGGAGGGCCTCGCAGCGCTCTACCGCCGGGCGTTCGAGCTGTACGCGAACAACCCGGCGCTCCAGCGGCCGTACGCCGCGGGCGACCCCCGCGCGCGCCAGCACCCGAAGGTGTACGCCTCGGCGAGCCATCTGGCCGAGCACCTGCACGAGGCGCCGCTCCTCGTGATCCCCTGCATCGAGGGCCGCGTCGAGAACGCCGGCGTGCTCGCGCAGGCCTCCGTCTACGGCTCGATCCTGCCCGCGGCCTGGTCCTTCATGCTGGCGCTGCGCGCGCGCGGGCTCGGGGCGGCCTGGACCACGCTCCACCTGATGTACGAGCAGGAGGCCGCGAAGCTCCTCGGCATCCCGGCGGCGCTCACCCAGTGCGCCCTGCTGCCGGTCGCCTACACGACGGGCTCCGACTTCCGGCCCGCCGAGCGCCTGCCCCTCGCGCGCGTGCTGCACTGGGATCGCTGGTAGCGGCCCGGCCGTGCGAGCGCCGCGAGCGCGAGCGCCGCAGCCGCGCCGAGCGCTCCCGGCCCGGGCTCCGGCACGAAGCTGCCGCGCCGGTACACCACGCTGTAGTCGGCGTCGGCGATCCACGGCACCGGCGCGCCCTGCGGGAGCGTGCGCCCGGAGACCGGCTGCGCCACCAGGGAGAAGGCGGTCTCGGTGCCGGCCGGGGCGGAGTAGACCACGCGCGTGTCGTCGCCGTTGTACCCCGGCACCGAGAAGCCGTCGAGGCCGGTCGCAATCGACGTCAGCGCTCCGGTCGAGAGGTCGCCGGCGAGGACGTTTCCGACCCCGCTCGCGACGTCCACCGCGTCGAAGACCAGGAAGCCGTCGCTGCGCTGCGCCAGCGCCGGATACCCGACGTCGATCCCCGCCTGCGGCGGCACGATCGCGAAGACGCCGCCGGTCGCGCGGTCGAGCGCATAGATGCTCCAGACCTCGACCGTGCCGCCCGAGGCGAGCTGGAGGATGTTGAGGGCGTCGTAGATCACGAGCTCCTCGCTGGCCGTGATCTCGAGCGCGTCGGCTAACTCGATCGTCGCCACCGAGAAGCTGCCGCCCGGACCCGGCACCGTGACGGGCGCGCCCAGCGTATAGGTACGCAGGTCGTCCGGCGGGCTCCGCCGGCGGTCGATGATCGTGATCTCGTTCAGCCGCTGCCCGGTGTCGGGATCACGAAGCACGAAGCCATGGACGTCACCGCCCGGCGACACCGCCACCGAAGCGATCTGGCCCTGGAGCGAGGCCTCCGGGTCGATGTCGTAGCTGCAGGTCTCCTGGGCCTCGCTGCCGTCGGTGGCGACGACGCACAGGTCGTCCAGGCTGTCGACGAACCAGGCCAGGCTCCCGTCGCCACGGACGGCCGGGCGCTTGCTCCCGACGTCGAAGGCGCTGAGCGGGGCGGGCGTGCCGCCATCGAGATCGGGCTCCAGGCGGTACAGGAAGTAGGTGCCCTGCGCGGCGCGCAGGAAGAGCGTCGCGTCGTCCCCCTCGGTGCCTGGGAAAGGGGGTGGCGGAGGGGTTTCGCTGCCGTCCAGGATCCCGACCCGGTCGAAGGCCTCGCGCACGCGCTGCTCCTGGTTCGAGCCCGCACCGAAGAGGTCCGCCGCCGCCTGCAAGCACGCCAGGCGCGCGTCCACGAAGCGGGCGTTGGCGGTCAGATAGACCGTGAGCGCGCGGTAGAAGATGCGCCCGGCGTCCGCGAGGCCGATGCCGTTGCCCGAGAGGCCCGCGGCGAGCTGGTAGAAGGCGTGGTTCACGATGCTGCTGTTCACGTGCACGCCGCCGCCGTCGAGCGCACCGAGATCCCGGTACTGCGAGTAGTGGGCGGGATAGGGGGCGCCGAACACCGTGAGCGAGCCGGGCGCCGCCATGTCGCGCAGGGGCGCCGCGAGCGCGGATCCGACGAGCCAGTCCGGAGCGCCCTCGACGCTCGCCTCGACCAGCTCCCCGAAGATGTCGGAGATCGCCTCGTTGAGCGCACCGGACTCGTCGCGGTAGATCAGGTTGGCGGTGTGGAAGGTGACACCGTGGGTCAGCTCGTGGCCCACGACGTCGAGCGCCGCGGCGTAGGGCTCGGCGTCGCCGAAGGCCATCAGGTTCTGCTCGGAGAGGAAGAAGGCGTTCTGGAAGCCCTGGCCGAGCCGGACGATGGCGAGGATCGAGCCGCCCTGCCCGTCCAGCGAGTCGCGCCCGTGCGTGGTCAGGTAGTAGTCGTAGACCGCCGAGAAGTGGAAGAGCGCGGAGACGCCGTCGCGGAGCCAGGAACCGTTCGCCGTCGCCGAGGTGACGTGGAAGAGCGTCGGGAGGAACTGCGGGTCGCTGGTCGGCGGCTGGTTCTGCGCGTCGAGGATCGAGATGACGCCGCGGGCCGTATCGGGGTCCGGCGGGTCGGAGGCCGGGTCGAACATCGGCTTGCTGGCGTCCACCAGGAAGTGGGTGCCGCCCTCGGCCCAGACGTGCAGCGGGCGCAGGATGTCGAGCAGGTCGACCCCGCTGCCGGTGACGTCGCCGTCCTGCGCGGTGTTCCACGAGTCGAGCAGCGCACCGCTCCCGGCGTCCAGCACCACGCGCCACTGCGCGGACACCGAGACGGGGACGAGGACCGACCAGGCGAGCCGCGCGGAACGATCGCCGGGCGCCCAGACGACGAGCTCCGGCGCCTGGATCGCCGCGTCGAGCGCACCCGCGACCTCGGCGCGCGCCTGCGCCACGGCGGCCTCGGCCGGGAGCCGGGGAGCCACCGCGAGCGCCGGCGTCGCCACCCACGAGCCGTTCACGACCTCGATGTCGCCGCGCGGGTCGAGGTGCACGAGCAGCTCGCCCGGGAGCACCGGCACGCCGCGGTGTCGCTGGCGGAAGCGTAGGTGGGTGCGGCCCTGGCCGTCGCGCTGCACGCGGGCGAGCTCGAGCTCGCGCTCCGGGTCGGCGAGCCCGAAGAGCGCGCGCCGCTCGCGGAGGAAGGCGCGGGCGGTGCGCTCCGCCCGGGTGCGGCCCGGGCCCGCATCCGTCGCGGGAGCGAGCCGGCCGCGCAGCATGCGCGGCAGGCCGCGCCGGGGATCCATCTGCACCTCGACCTCGCCGCGCGCGCGGCGCAGCCGCTCGAGGGCGGCCGCGAGCGCGCGCTGCCCGCGCGCGCCGCCGCGGGGTCCCGCGCCGCGGGCCGCGGCCGCGCGCTCGTGCATCCGGTCGAGCACCGCGCGCAGGCGCGCGCCGCGCGGATCCGCATGCGGCCCCGTGGCGGAGGGCGCGGCCAGCCGGGGCGCCCGGGGCAGGGGGAGCAGGGCCACGCGCGGCGGCTCGGTGGCGGGGGCGCTCGCGGCGACGAGCAGGCCGGCAGCCACGAGGAGCCCGGCGACCGCTCGTGCGCAGGCGGCAGCCCCGAGGAGCCCTGCGGCCGCTCGCACGCAGGCGGCGGCCGCGACGAGCGGGCGGCGCCGGGGAGCCGGCGGGGTGGGGGTCATCGCGGTGCCTGCGGGTCGACGGGCCGCGCGCCCGGGAGCGCCACCGGCACGCGCGCCAGGACGGCGCCGCTGCGCGCGTCGAGCCACAGCTCGTCGTGCAGCGCGCCGCGCGCCGGGCGCACGCGCCAGGCGAGGCGCGGCCCGCCCTCCACGGGCGCGATCACGAGCGTGGCCGGGCACGCGCCGCAGGAGCCGGGCGGGCGGCCGAGCGCGCGGGCCGCCCGCTCGCGCGCGGTCCCGGCGTCGAGTGCGGGCTCCACACCAAGATCGGTCGGGGTCGGGATCGTGGAACCGGTCACGACGACCACGCGGCCCGCCGCGTCGAGCTGCACCCGGAGCTCGGCACCCAGCACCGGGAGGCCGCGCCAGCGCTGCTCGAACACCACGATCCGCCGGCCCTCGCGGTCCGGGCGCAGCTCGCGCACGGCGAGCTCGTCGGCCGGCCGCTCGAGGCGGAAGGCCTCCGCGTGCGCCGCGACGAAGGCCCGCGCCATGCCGGCCGCGTCGCCGCGCGCGCGCGCCGCGCGGAAGTCCGGGTCGCTCGCGAGGCCCTGCGAGAGATCGGAGCCGGCGACGAAGCGGATCGCGCCCGTGGCGGGATCGCGCCGCAGCGTGGCGCCGGGGGGAAACCCGCGCTCGTGGCGCGAAGGCTTCGCCGGAGGGGCGCCGCCGCTGCCCGCCGCGGAGCAGGCCAGCGCGGCGATCGCCAGCGGCATCGCCCAGCGGCGTCCGCGGCCGGTTCCGCCCTGCCCCGCGCCCGAACGCACCGGTGCCCCCCGCATCCCCCTTTGCGCGTGCCACGATACGCGATTCAGTCCGGGCTTGCCTCCTGGCGCAGGCGCTCGGCCGCCACCGCCGCCATCGCCGCCTGCAGGTTGTAGGACGGCACGAAGCCGGCCATGGGCACGCGCAGCACCGCGTCGCAGCGCGCGAGCAGCCGGGGGTCGAGCCCCTCGCGCTCGCCGCCGATCACGAGCAGCACGCGCCCGCGCAGGTCCTGCTCCCACGGCGCGTGCAGGCCGACGTCCTCGACGGCGACGAGCCGCCGGCCCGCCGCGCGAGCGGCGTCGAGCACCTCACCGGCCGGCCGCCAGTGGACCGGGAAGAAGCGCTCGGCGTGCATCGACGCGCGCAGCGCGCGGCGCCGGCCCTCCGGGTCGAGCGCCGCGTCGAGGAAGATCGCGTCGGCGCCCGACACCTCGGCGGTTCGGATCGCGTAGCCCGCGTTGCCGGCGTAGGCGACACCGGCGAGCAGCCAGGCGGCGCCGCCCCCGGCGAGCGCGGCCGCGGGATCGGCGCTGGGGTCGGGGCCGACCAGAGCGAGCAGCCCTCCGGCCCCGGGTGAGCCGGGGCGCGCCATCCGGCGCAGGTCGTTCGCGCTCGCCGGGAGCACGCGCGCCCCGGCCGCGCGTGCGCGCTCGGCCAGCGCGCGCGCCGCGGCCGGTGCGTCCCGGGCGAGCAGGAGGACCCGCAGCGGAGCGCCCGTGGCCAGCGCCGCCTCCACCTCGTCGATCCCGGCGAGCTGGCGCCGCTTCAGGAGACGAGCCGCAGCGTGAGGGGATAGCGGTACCGCTCGCCGTGGCTCGCCGCGACCGACGCGAGCACCATGAACACGAGCTGCACGCCCACCACCACCACGATCAGCAGGAAGCCGATCAGCACCCACATCAGCGCCGTCGCCACGATCGCGTACAGGGTGATGCTGATCTGGAAGTTCAGCGCCTCGCGTCCGTGGTCATCGACGAAGGCCGACCGGTCGCGGCGCAGCAGCCAGAGCACGAGCGGGACCAGGACATGGCCGAGGCCCGGCAGCACCAGGCCGGCGAAGCCGCCGAGATGGCAGAACACGGCCCAGTTGCGCTCCCAGGTCTCGGGAAACCCGGGCGGGAGCTCGTCGTCGTCGTAGGAGGGCGGGATCGGCATCGTCATGGCTGCAAGGTACCGCCGCTCGCACCGGCCGCGATCCGGTTCGTGGCGCTCACCACGGCCTCGAGGCTCGCCGTCACGATGCTGCGATGGCGGGCCGCGCCCCAGGTCGTCGTGCCGCCGGGCCGGCGCAGCTCGACGTAGGCGGCGGCGAGCGCGTCCTCGCCCTCGCCGAGCGCGTGCTCGGCGTAGTCGGCCACGTGGACCTCCAGGCCGAGCTCCTTGCGCAGGGCCGTCACGAAGGCGTCGATCGGGCCGGCGCCCTCGCCGGCGATGCGGCGCAGGGCGCCCTGGAAGCGTACGGTCGCCTCCACGCGCACGCGCCCGTCTCCGTCCTCCGGGACGACACGGTGTTCGAGGAGCGCGAGCACCCCCTCGTCCAGGTACTCGCGCTCGAAGAGCGCCCACAGCCGCGCCGAGTCGATCTCCTCCTCGCTCGCGTCGGCGGCAGCCTGCACGGCGCGGCTGAACTCGACCTGGAGCCGGCGCGGCAGCCGCAGCCCGTGATCCGCCTCCAGAACCCAGGCGACGCCGCCCTTGCCCGACTGGCTGTTGATCCGGATCACGGCCTCGTAGCTGCGCCCGAGGTCGGCCGGGTCGATCGGGAGATAGGGGATCTCCCAGACCTCGGGCCCGAGCGCCGCGAAGCCCTTCTTGATCGCATCCTGGTGCGATCCGGAGAAGGCCGTGAAGACCAGCTCGCCGGCGTAGGGGTGGCGGGGGTGCACCGGCAGCCGGTTGCAGTGCTCGGCCACGGCGCGGATCGCGTCGATGTCCTCCAGCGCGAGCCCCGGGTCGATCCCCTGCGTGTAGAGATTGAGCGCGAGCGTCACCAGGTCGACGTTGCCGGTGCGCTCGCCGTTGCCGAAGAGGGTGCCCTCGACCCGGTCGGCGCCGGCCATGACGGCCAGCTCCGCAGCCGCGACGGCCGTGCCGCGGTCGTTGTGGGGGTGCACGGAGAGCACGACCGACGCGCGGTCGCGCACCTCGCGCCCGAACCACTCGATCTGGTCCGCGTACACGTTGGGCGTCGCCATCTCCACGGTCGAGGGCAGGTTCAGGATGATCTTCCGTTCGGGCGTCGGCTCCCAGACCGCCATCACGGCCTCGCAGATCTCGACCGCGAAGTCGAGCTCGGTGGCGGTGAAGCTCTCGGGCGAGTACTCGAGGATCACGTCGGTGTCGGGCACCGTGCGGCACAGCTCGCGGACGAGCGCGGCGCCGCGCACGGCGATCTCGACGATCCCGGCCCGGTCGAGCCCGAACACGACGCGGCGCTGGAGCGTGCTCGTCGAGTTGTAGAGGTGGACGATCGCCCGGCGCGTACCCCGGATCGACTCGAAGGTGCGCCGGATCAGGTCCTCGCGGGCCTGGGTGAGCACCTGGATCGTGACGTCCCGCGGGATGCGCCGCTCGGCGACGAGCTGGCGCACGAAGTCGAAGTCGGTGCCGGACGCGCTCGGGAAGCCCACCTCGATCTCGCGGAAGCCGATCGCGAGGAGCTGCTCCCACAGGCGCAGCTTGCGCTCCGGGCCCATCGGCTCGACGAGCGCCTGGTTGCCGTCGCGCAGGTCCACGCTGCACCAGACGGGCGGCGCCACGAGCGCGCGCCCGGGCCAGGTGCGGTCGGGCAGGTCGATGGTCGGGAACGGCCGGTACTTCGCGGCTCGCATCGGGGACATCGGACAGCTCCTTTCGTCGGTGCCGGGCGGCGCCGGAAGGGGCTGCGATTCGGGCCGATCGAGTGCGGGAAGCGTGAGCGGGGCCTGGAAGCGCGAAACCCTCTCCGACGGGCTCGGCGGGAGAGGGTTTCGGCGTCGTCGGTCGGGTCGATCGTGCGCGCGCTAGGCCTCTCCCGCCTCGCTAAGGAGGAGCAGGTCGAGGAGCAGCGCGCTGGCGATCGACCGGACCATGTGGCCCCAGGTTCTAGTCCAGCGCCCCGGATCGGTCAACCGGCCGGCCGCCTCAAGGGGCCACGCGGGCCGGCCGATGGCTCCGACGCGGGCCTCTGGAAGGCGAGGGCCCACCGGAGGCGGGATGGCCGAGCAGCGCATCGCGAGGCGGATCCGCCGCCGCATGGCCTGCGAGCTCAAGGCCGATGGCCGCCAGCAGCGGGCGATCGTGATCGACCTCTCGCACACCGGCCTGTTCGTGCAGACCTCGGCGCGCCTCTCGCCGGGCACCCAGGTCGAGCTGCTCCTCCAGTTCGAGGGTGACCGCGAGCCGCTCCTCCTGCGCGCCGCCGTCGCGCGCCAGAAGGCCGTTCCCTCGAACCTGACGAGTGTCGCCCAGGGTGGGATCGGGCTGCGGATCGTCGACGCGCCGCGCGCCTACTACGAGCTGGTCGGCGAGACGGCGGCGCCCGTGCCGGCGGCAGCTCCGACGATCCCGCCGGCTTCGAGCCCGCGCCCGCCGATGCCGGCTGCGGACCCCAAGACCGCTCCCGAAGCGCCGCCGTCCTCGCCCCCGCGCTTCCGCGTGCGCGTCAAGCAGAGCGACGGCCCGCGCTCGCGCATCCTCGACATCGCCGCCGAGACCGCCGAACGGGCCTCCGCGGCGGCGCTGGCGCAGGTGGGCGCCGGCTGGGAGGCGCTCGGCGCGGAGCGCGTATAGAGCCCGCGCGCCACGCCCGAGGACCGCCGGATCGGGCCCGCGGGTGCGCGGGCGCGCGAGGGGCTCGAAGCGGACGGCTCGGAAGCCCCCGCGTGACGGTTCCCGTCACCTCACCGACCCGTCGCGGCACTCCCTGGTGACCGGAACCGTCACCGGAGGCCGTGATGCGACTCCCCCTGCTCCTCACCCTCGCCCTGACGCTCGCCGCGCCCGCCGGCGCGGAGCCCGGATCGCCGGGAGGCGCCGGCTGGGACGACTCGCACATGCTGAGCAACTTCGCGCGCCAGCGTGGTCCCGCACCGCCGCGCCCGGCCGTCCAGGGCAGCGGCCGCTACCAGCAGATCCTCGAGCATCCCTCGCCGACGCCGCCCGCGGGCGTGCCGGAGACGACGCTGAAGCTGAGCCAGCACGAGTGGCGGCGCGGCGCACCGGCAGGGGTGGGGACCGGGGCGGCGCTGTTCGGCTCGTCGGGCGTGTCGGGCTCCTTCGGAGGCGGACGGCCGACGGTCTCCTCGGGTGTGCGCGCGCAGTCTTCCGCGCGCTCCGGCTCGTCGGGCCCCCGCTCGAGCTCGCTCGCCAGCCAGAGCCGGACGCGCCGCTAGGCCCACCGCCAGCTAGCGGGTGATCTTCTTGTACCGGATCCGGTGCGGCTGGTCCGCGTCGGCGCCGAGCCTGCGCTTGCGATCCGCCTCGTAGTCCTGGAAGTTGCCCTCGAACCACTCGACGTGGCTGTCACCCTCGAACGCCAGGATGTGGGTGGCGATCCGGTCGAGGAACCAGCGATCGTGGCTGATCACCACGACGCAGCCCGAGAAGCCGAGCAGCGCCTCCTCGAGGGCGCGCAGGGTGTCGACGTCGAGGTCGTTCGAGGGCTCGTCGAGCAGGAGCACGTTGCCGCCGCTCTTGAGCAGCTTGGCGAGGTGCAGGCGGTTGCGCTCGCCGCCCGAGAGCGAGCCCACGAGCTTCTGCTGTTCGCCGCCCTTGAAGCCGAAGGCCGAGACGTAGGCTCGCGAAGGTACCTCGCGCTTGCCGACCAGGATCACGTCGTCACCGCCCGAGATCTCCTGCCACACGGTCTTCGCGCCGTCGAGCGCGTCGCGGCTCTGGTCGACGTAGGCGAGCTTCACGGTGTCACCGAGCCGGAGCGTGCCGGCATCCGGCTTCTCCTCACCGACGATCATCCGGAACAACGTGGTCTTGCCGGCGCCGTTCGGCCCGATCACGCCGACGATGCCACCGGGCGGGAGCGCGAAGCTCAGATCGTCGATCAGCAGGCGCTCGCCGAAGCCCTTGACGAGGTGCTCGGCCTCGACCACCACCTCGCCGAGCCGCGGCCCGATCGGGATCGAGATCTCGACCGTCTCCGGCAGCCGCGCCTCCTCCTCGGCGCGCAGCTCCTCGTAGGCGCGCACGCGCGCCTTGCTCTTGGCCTGGCGCGCGCGCGGGGACATGCGCACCCATTCGAGCTCCCGTTCGAGGGTGCGGCGCCGGGCGCTCGCCTTCTTCTCGTCCTGCTCGAGGCGCTTCTGCTTCTGCTCGAGCCAGGAGGTGTAGTTGCCCTTGAAGGGGTAGTAGCCGCCGCGGTCGAGCTCGAGGATCCACTCCGCCACGTTGTCGAGGAAGTACCGGTCGTGGGTGACGGCGATGACCGTGCCCGGGTACTCCTGGAGGTGTCGCTCGAGCCAGGCCACCGACTCGGCGTCCAGATGGTTGGTGGGCTCGTCGAGCAGGAGCAGATCCGGCTTCGCGAGGAGCAGCCGGCAGAGCGCCACGCGCCGCCGCTCGCCGCCCGAGAGCGTATCCACCTTGGCGTCCGGCGGCGGGCAGCGCAGGGCGTCCATGGCGATCTCGAGCGTGCGCTCGAGCTCCCATCCGTTGGCGGCGTCGATCCGGTCCTGGAGCTTCCCCTGCTCCTCGACGAGCGCGTTCATCTCGTCCTCGGAGAGCTCCTCGCCGAAGCGCGCCGACACCGCCTCGAAGCGGCGCAGGAGGTCACGTAGCTCGGCCACGCCCTCCTCGACGTTGCCCTGCACGTCCTTGCTCGGGTCGAGCCGCGGCTCCTGCGGCAGGTAGCCGATGCGGATCCCGTCGGCCGGGCGCGCCTCGCCCAGGAAGTCCTGGTCCTCGCCCGCCAGGATGCGCAGCAGCGAGCTCTTGCCCGTACCGTTCGGGCCGACCACCCCGATCTTCGCGCCCGGGTAGAACGCCAGCGTGATGCCGTCGAGGATCACGCGATCCGTGCCGACGACCTTGCGCAGGTCGCGCAGCGTGTAGATGAACTCGGCCAACGGGGTCTTCCTCTCGTCCGCTCGTGCTCTCGGAGTCGCGGCTGTGCGCCGGCGAAGGGCCGGGCAGTCTAACCCTCGTCGAGCAGCAGGACGAGGCTCGAGGTGTCGAGCCGGCCGTGACCACGCGCCTGGAGCGCCGCGTAGCGGCGGTCGACGGCCTCGGTGATCGGCAGCGCAGCACCGTTGCGGCGCGCCTCGTCGAGCGCGATCCCGAGGTCCTTGCGCATCCAGTCGACCGCGAAGCCGAAATCGAAGCGGCGCTCGATCATGCTCGGCGTGCGCTGGCGCATCTGCCAGGAGCCGGCGGCGCCCTCGGCGAGCACCGCGAAGACAGCCCCCGGATCGAGCCCGGCACGCTCGGCGAAGCGCAGGCCCTCGGCGAGCGCCTCGACCAGACCGGCGATGCAGATCTGGTTCACCATCTTCGCGAGCTGGCCGGCACCCGTCGGGCCGAGCCGCACCGCCGTCCTCGCGTAGCAGGCGAGCAGCGGCTCGATCCGCGCGAAGGCCTCCGCCTCCCCGCCGGCCATCACGCTGAGCTGGCCCTTCCGGGCGCCCTCCTCGCCGCCCGAGACCGGCGCGTCGATCCAGGCGACCCCGCGCGCCGCCGCCACCGCCGCGAGCTCACGCGTCGCCTCGGCCGACACCGTCGTATGATCGACGAAGAGGCTCCCCGGTGCCATCGCCGCCAGGGCACCCTGCGGGCCCGCCGTGATCGCACGCAACGCGCCGTCGTCGCCGGTGCAGGCGAAGACCGCGGCGGCGCCCGTCGCGGCCGCGGCCGGGCTCGCGGCGACGCGGCCACCGTGCGTGGCTGCCCACGCGTGCGCCTTCGCCGGGGTCCGGTTCCACACCGCCACCGCGTGCCCGGCCCGCGCCAGGTGGCCCGCCATCGGTCCGCCCATCGCCCCCAGACACAGGAACGCGACGTGGGCCACTACAGCGCCTGGGCGTCGAGCGCCTCACCGAGCGCGAGGCCGGTCGTGGCGGCGAGCGCCTCGTCCTCGTCTCGCAGCAGGTCGACGCCGTGGGCGGCGAAGCGGCGCGCGGCGGCGGCCGAACGCGCGTCGCCCTCGCGCAGGAGGGCCCAGTCGGCGTGCTCGAGCAGGGCGGCGAGTGCGAAGCTGCGCCCGAGCGTGAGGGTGAAGCGCCGGAGCGCCGCCTCGTGGAGCGAGGCGCCGCGCGAGGCCGCGCGCGCCCACCAGGCCTCGATGTGGTCGGCAGCACGCAGGGCGCTCTCGGCCGGCGGCCGCAGGAGCGCCTGCTCCACGCCGCGCGCCCGCTCGCGGATCTCCTCGAGCGCCGGCGCGAGCGCGTCCGCGCGCAGCACGGCGCGCACCGCCTCGAGCGCGAGCACGTTCGTGGTGCCCTCCCAGATCGCCAGCACCTGGGCGTCGCGCAGCAGCTCGGGAAGACCCGTGTCCTCGAGGTAGCCGGCGCCGCCGAAGGCCTCGAGCGCCTCGCTGGCCCCCGCCACCGCCTGTTTCCCGGTCGTGAGCTTGGCGAGCGGGTGCAGGAGCCGCAGCAGTGCTTCGTTGCGCGCGCCGCCCGCGGCGGTCTCCTGCGCGCCGAGCCGCGCCACCATGTCGAAGGTGAGCGCGAAGGCAGCCTCCGCCTCGGCGGCCATCCCGGCCAGCGTGTCCAGGTGCAGCGGCTTCTCGGCAAGCGGCGCGCCGAAGGCCACGCGCCGGCGCGCGTAGTCGCGCGCCAGCGCGACGCCGCGGCGCAGGCTCGCGGTCGCGCATACCGCGTTCCAGGTGCGGGTCAGGTTCAGCATCGTGGCCATCTGGCGCACGCCGTCGGCGAGGCCGGCGACGGGCTCGGCCGGCGTTCCGTCGAGGCGCAGCTCGGCGGTGGGCAGGTTGCGGGTGCCGAGCTTGTCCTTGAGCCGCAGCACCTCGATGTTGCGCAGCCGCCCCGCGGCGTCGCGCACCTCGACGTAGAAGAGCGCGAGCCCCTTGCCGCCGGGGCCGTTGCCCTCGGGCCGTGCCAGCGTGAGCGCCATCTGCGAGCTCACGGCCGAGGTGAACCACTTGACGCCGTGCAGGAGCCAGCCGCCGTCGGCGCCGCGCAGCGCCACGGTCTCCGAGAGCCCGACGTCGGAGCCGCCGGCGCGCTCGGTCATCCACTGTCCGCTCGTCCAGGCGACGGCCGGATCGCGCGCCGTGAGCCGCGCCAGCGCGCGCTCGAAGAGCGGGTCGCGGCCCAGCGTCTCGAGCGTGCGCGCGGCGCCATCGCTCATCGCGAGCGGGCAGGTGTAGACCTGGCTCGAGGGATGGAACAGGTGGACCAGCGCGAACTGGTGCACGCGCGAGAAGCGGCCGTGGCGGCGCTCGTAGCCGGTCGCGACGAGCCCGCGCTCGGCGGCGACCCGGGCGTACTCCTCCCACGCCGGGTTGACCCGCACCTCGTCGACGCGCCGGCCCCAGGCGTCGTAGGGCACGTGGGTGGGCTCGTCGCCACGGTGCGCGAGGGCGAGCTCGTGGAGCCGCCCGGCCGCCAGCGCGCCCATCTCCGCGAGCTCGGGCTCGATCGCGCGGCGCGCATCGGCGTCGACGGTGCGCGCGAGCCAGCTGCGCAGCAGCGTGTCGTCGCGCCACTGGTCGGCGAGGCGGGGAGGATCCTGGAGGAAGCCGTCGTCGGACGGGAGCGTCATGGCGGCGATGGTAGCCCGCCCGTCGCCGCTCGCGCCCCGAAGCAGCCGGAACGGGCGCGACCCGGCGCCCGCGCAGCGGAACCGGTGCCCGGCGCTCAGAGCCCGAGCCGCGCCTCTGCCGCGCGCGCCTCGAGGCCCTCGGCGTCGACGGCGTCGTCCGGGAAGACGGCATGGCCGACCTCGAGCGGCGCGGACACGCCATGGCCGGCCAGCACCTCGCGCGCGCGGCGGCAGAGCTCGGCGAGCAGCGCCGGCGGCTCCTGCTCGGGCTCCGGCACCAGCGCGACGAAGCGCTCGGGCCCCATGCGCGCGAGCACGTCGAACGGCCGCAGCGCGCCGCGCAGCGCGCGGGCGAGCGCCCCGGCAGCGCGCTCGCTGCCGGCCGGCGCGCGCGCCTCGGACGCGAGGCCGGCGGCACGGAGCTCGAGCAGCGCCAGCCGGTGGCCGCGGAAGCGCGAGCGCGCGATCTCCTCCTCGAGCCGCTCACGCAGGAGCCGCGCGGTCGGGAGCCCGGTGGTCGCGTCGAGATCGGGCCGTTCCGGCTCGCGGAAAGCGGTGAGCGCCGCCTGCACGTGCTGGGTCAGGCGCTCGAGCACGGCCTCGTCGGCGGCGGTGAAGCGATCGCCGAGCAGCGGCTCCTCGGGCACCTTGCCGAGCACCGACAGGCTGCCCGCCGGCTGGCCCTCGCGTAGCAGCGGCGCGATCATCGCGGTCCCGACACCGACCGCGTGCTCCGCGAAGGCGGGATCGCTCGAGAGATCGGCCACCCGGACCAGCCTGCGCGCGCGCATCGCCTCGGTGGCGAGCCGGCGCTCGAGCTCGGCGAGGGGCGCACGCCGCCACTGCCCGATCCCGCTCCAGGCGACGATGCGGAAGCGGCCCGACTCGGGGTCGCGCAGGCGCAGCACGGCGTCCTGGGCCTCGAGCAGGTGGAGGGCCGACGAGGCGGCGAGGTCCCAGAGCGCGCGGGCGTCTTCGCACGCAGCCAGGGTGGCGGCAGCGGTGCCGAGCCGGTCGTTGCGGCGCGCGTCACGCTCGAGGCGCGCGGTGCGCAGCTGCGCGGCCAGCTCCTCGGCCAGACCGACGGCGGCGGCCGCGATCCGATCGGGCAGCTCGCCCGCCAGGTCGCCGGCGCCGCTCACCTCGAGCGCACCGAGCAGCTCGCCGCTGGGCGCCAGCAGCGGCAGGGCCGCACTACAGAAGTCGCTGTCGGGCGGCCGCCCCGCGAGCCAGAATGCGCGGCGCTCGGCCGCGGCGCGGCCCGCCAGGCCCTGGCCGGGCGCGAGGCGCTCGCGCCCTCCGAGCGGGTCCACGCGCGTCGACGACGCCTGCAGCGCCAGCTCCGGCGGGGCGGCCGCAGCGGTGCCCTCCCGGGCGGGCGCCGGCTCGGCCGGCTCGGCCGCCAGCCACAGGCGCACCAGGCCGCCGCGCAGCCCGTCGGCCAGCAGCGTGCAGGCGGCGGCGAGCCGCACCGGCAGCGGCTCGGCCCGGGACAGGACCCGGCGTAGCTGCGACTCGACGCGCAGCGAGGCCGATTCGCGCAGGATCCCGTGCAGCTCCTCGGCGCGGGCGAGGATGCGCGCGTCGAGCCGCGCCAGCTCCTCGACGAAGGCCAGGTCGTCCTCGGTGAACTGGTTCTGGTGTCGCGCGTGGGAGAGGTTGAGAACACCGAGCACGCGCCCCTGGTGCGCGAGCGGCGCCGAGATCGCGGACTCGACGTCGTCGCGCTCGCGCACGATCTGCCAGCGGGTGTGGTCGGCCTTGCCGTGCAGGAGCACGGCGCGCTCGGCAGCGAAGGCACGGCCGGCGATGCCCTCCCCTGCCCGCACCCGGATCTTCGCGATCAGCTCCTCCTCGATGCCGAGCGCCACGGCCACCCGCAGCACGCGCTCGTGCGGATCCCAGAGCATCAGCGAGCCGCGGTCGGCGCCGGTCGCGGTCACGGCCACCTGGAGCACGAGGTCGAGCACGCTGCGCCGGTCGCGGGTCAGGTCGGCGGAGTCCATGATCTCGCGCAGGGCGGCGAGCAGGTCCGGCTTCGAGAAGGCATCGGCGGGGCCGAAGGCGTAGAGCATGCGAGCCAGGGCTGGCGTGGTGACGGGGACGCCGCGCGCCGTCACGAGCCGCTCGCGCAGCGCGGGCGGTGCGTCGGCGTCGATCACCGCGGCGAGGCCCGGGATGGCGAGCGCGTGCTCGAGATCGGCGGTGATGCGCGGCGCGAGCCGCTGGGCGGACGCGGGGTCGATCGACTCGAGGACGGCGCGCGCGGCGGCCGGGTCGTCGGCGACGATCGCGCACACCTCGACCGCCGGGTTCGCCTCGAGCAGCGGCGCCAGCTCGAGCCCCTCCCGCGAGTGGCCGGCGATCACCAGGCGTTTGCGCAAGCGGCTCCCTTCCGACTCCACTCGATCGGGTAGCCCCGGCGGGGACTTGAAGCTCGCGGCCGGACGCGCGATCAGCTCGAACGCGGAGGGTCGGTCGCAGCAGCCGGGGGCCCGGCCGGGCGGGTCGGATCCGGCTTGCCGAGGGGGCGCCCCAACGCCTGGCCGAGGCGCGCCAGGGCGACGCGCTGGGAGGACAACTCCTCGATCCCCGCCTCCGTGCGGCGTTCGAGCCGATCGGCCCGCTCGGCGAGCGCAGCGAGCGCCTGCTCGGCGCCCGCCAGGCGATCGTCGAGGCGCTGGATCATCCCGAGCAGGTCTGCCGCGAGGGGGTCTCCCGCTTGCCAGGGCGCGAGCTGCAGCGGCGGGGGCTCGGCTGGCGCGTGCGGCTCCGGCTCGGGAGCATCCTCCACCACCTCCACCTCCATGGGAGCCATCGGAGGAAGCGAGCTCGCGGCCGGCCGCCGAGGGGCTACCGCCCGGCGCCGACTGCGCGCCAGGAGCCCGGCGCCGACCCCGAGCGCGAGGGCGGCACCGACACCGAGCAGGATCGAACGGCCGGGGACGCGCGGTGCCAGCGCCGCCGGCGGCGCCGCCGACACCGGCGGTGGCTCCACCCCGGTAGCCGGTGCAGGCGCGGCGCCCGGAGCCGGTACGGAGACGGGTGCCGGGACGGGCTGCGGGGCAGCCCCCGGAACCGGGGCGGCGACAGGCTCCGGAATGGGTGCCGGAACCGGTTCGGGAGCGGGTTCCGCAGGAGGAGCCGCCGTGACCGTTGGAGGAGCGGGTGCAGGCGGAGAAGCCGGCGGCTCGACGGGCTCCGCGGCCGCGAGCGGAGGCGGTTCGGCAGCGCCGGGCCGCAGGTCGAGGACGATCCGCGGCGGGTGGTCGAGGACCTGGCTCTCCACGCGTACCGGCGAGCGGGTGCGGATCCGGGCCAGCGTGGCGCCGCCGGGTAGCGGCTCGAGCGTCAGCTCGGCGCCAGCACCCGGCGGCAGCGAGAACGCCTCGGGGGCGCCGGCTCCGATCCGGACCCGGCTCTCGCCGGGCTCACCCGGCTCGACCACGAAGGCGGCCGGCGCGTCGGTTTCGAACACCACCCGCACGTACTCGGGGTGGCGCCCCACGCGCACGTCCACGAGCTGCGCGGCCCCGGCCGTACCGGCCGCCAGCACGGCGGCCGCCAGCCACCCGGCCAGGGCGACCGGGCCCGATCGGGCGATGGGTCCGAGCACGCGCGCTCCTCCGGGTCCCGAAGGGAGGGTGGCGCAGCCGGCCGGTGCGTGGCGATCGACTCCATTCGGTGTCTCCAGGGGCGCCGCGCCGCCAGCCGGCAGCCGGCCGGCAGGGGCAGGGGGAGCCCCCTGCGGCGCTTCGGGAACCGGCTCCGGGACCCCCTTCAAGAACCGGCCGGGGCCGGCCGATGCGCTACGCCGGGACGGTGCCCGGGTGAACACCTACCTGCTGCTGCCGCTGCTGGCCTGCGTCACGTCCGCGATGCTCGCGGTCGGCATGCTGGCCCGCGATGCGCGGCACCGCGCCAACCGGCTCGGGGCGGCGCTGATGCTGGGAGTCGGCGTCTGGGCCGCCTGCGAGGTGCTCTGGAACGCGGCCGACGATCCGGAGCAGGTCCTGTCGCTCGTCCGCCTCTCGGCCCTCGGCTGGGTGGCGATCGGCCCCACGGCGCTCCTGATCTTCGCCGAGCTGACCGGGACCCGGCGCCGGCGCGTGCGCCGCCTCGCTCCGCCGCTCTACGCCGTCTCGGGGGTCTTCCTGCTCCTCGCCCTGGCGACGCCCTGGATCCACGAGTCGGTGGTGCGCACGAGCTGGGGCTGGGGCTACCGCTACGGCTGGGCGTACCCGCTCTACTACGTCTTCACCCTCGCCTGCGTCGCCATGGCGCTCGCCATCGGCGCGCACGACATCCGCAACAACGAGGCTCCTGGCGAGCGCAGCCAGGCGCGCATCCTGATGCTCGGGATCGGCGTGCCGCTCGTGGTGGCCTCGCTCACCGACGGCCTCCTGCCGCTCCTCGGCTTCCAGCCGCCCCGGCTCGGGACGGCGTCGTTCACCGTGCTCGGCGCAGCGGTGGCATGGGGCGTGTACCGGCAGGGCTACTCGCTGCTGGTGCCGGGCGCCTTCGCCTCCGAGATCCTGGAGGCGCTGCCCGACGGCGTGGCACTGGTGCGGCTCGACGGCCGGATCCGCGCCGCCAACGGCGGCCTGGCCCGCCTGCTCGGCGCGCCGGTGCGCGAGCTCGAGCACCGCGCGATCGGCGAGTGGCTGCACGAGGTTCGGCTCGACCCCGCGCGCCCGCTCGCCGAGCGCGAAGCCTCCCTCTCGACACCCGAGGGAGTCATCCTGGTATCGGTCTCGACGGCGCTGCTCCGTGACAAGCGCGGCGACCCGATGGGACTCGTGCTGGTGCTGCGCGACCTGCGCGAGGTGGCCAGCCTGCGCAGCCGGCTGGTGACCTCGGGACGGCTCGCCGCGGTCGGCCAGCTCGCGGCCGGCATCGCCCACGAGATCAACAACCCGATCGCCTACGTGCACGCCAACCTGGGGGTGCTGCGCAGCGTGCTCGAGGACGTCGCCAAGCGCCCCGAAGCGGGCGGCGGCGCGCTTCGGGAGGCGCAGGAGCTGATCGAGGAGTCGCTCGACGGCGTGCAGCGCGTGGCGGCGATCGTGCGCGACGTGAAGAGCTTCTCGCATGCCGGCGGAGCCGAGCGCCAGCCGATCGAGCTCGCGCTCCTGCTCGACGGGGTGCTGCGCGTGGCGGCGCCCCAGCTTCGCTACGGCGGTCGCGTCGAACGTCGCTACGGAAACGACGTGCCCCTCGTGCTCGGTGACCCGCAGGAGCTCAAGCAGGTGTTCCTGAACCTCGTCATCAATGCCGGCCAGGCGGTGCGCGGCGACCAGGTGATCCGCGTCGTCACGCGCCGCGAGGGCGCCCGCGTGGTGGTGCTCGTCGAGGACGAGGGCTGCGGGATCGCGCCCGACGTGCTGGGCAGCATCTTCGACCCGTTCTTCACCACCAAGCGGGTCGGCGAAGGCACCGGCCTCGGGCTCTCGATCGCCTACCAGATCGTGCGCGCGCACGGCGGAGAGCTCTCGGTCGAGTCCGAGCGCGGCAAGGGAACGCGCGTCCGGGTGGAGCTGCCGGCAGCCGCCAGCGGGCCGCCCGGCGCGCGCGACAGCTAGGCGCTCCGCAGGCGGAGGTCGGCGGGGATCACGAGCTCGGCGGTGCCGGCCTCCTCGAGAGCGCGGCGAAGCGGCTCGGGGAGCTGGTCGGTGCGCAGCCGCAGCTCGATCGTGATCGTCGGCGAAGGCGCGGCGGCGGGGCCGAGATCCTGCACCGACGCCGCGCGCGACGAGCCGCGCGGCTGCGCCGTGGCGAGCTCCTTGCGTTCGTCGATCGAGGGCTCGGCGAAGGGCTCGTCGAGGACGTCGGGCGCCTCGAGCGGGTCCTCCTCGAGGGTGATGTTGGCGATCGTCGCCTCGTTGCGTCGCGCCGGCGCGTCGAGCGCACCCGCCGGCATCACCTCCTGCAGGATCGTCATCGCGAAGGTGTCGCGGGCGCCGTCGAGCATCGGCACGGTCGGCTTCGGCGGTGCGGGCTTCATCGCGCCCGTGATCGGCTCGCGGTCGAGCACGAAGGTGAGCTGGAAGCTCTCGATCGCGATCACGTCGCCCACCGCGAGGTCGTGACGCTCGGCGCGCTTGCCGTTCACGAGCGTGCCGTTCACGGAGCCCAGGTCGTGGACCTCGTAGCGGTCGCCGTGGCGAACGAAGCGGGCGTGGCGGCGCGAGACCTCGTCCTGCCCGAGCACGAGGTCGCACTCGGCGGAGCGGCCGACCGTGAAGGCGTCGCCCTCCCAGGGCACGACGCGCTCGATCTTCCCTTCGCGCTGCACGATCAGGCCCGCGTGGAGGGACGTGGCTGCGGCCGGAGCGAGCGCCTCGTCGACGTCCTCCTCGCCGAGCAGCACGGTGGCGGCCGGCACGTCGCCTTCCTCGCCGTCCCCGGCCGGCTCGAGGTCGGCGAGCTCCGCGGGCACCGACAGCTCGGCGCGCTCCTCGAGCGCTGCGAACTCCTCGACCTCCCCGGGCCTGGCGAGCTTCCCGGACGCGAAGTCGAGGGCGTCCCGGTCGAGGGCGTCGGTGAAACCCGCATCGGACATCGGTTCGAGCTCCTCGGACTCCCCGGGCATCGCGGCGATGGAGTCCTCGATGGAAGATCCGTCGACGATGGGCTCGCGCAGCGCGAGCGGCGGCGCCGCACCCGCCTGCTGCAGCTTCGCGCGCGTCTCGGGCCCGGCGAGATAGGTTTCGCGCGCGTCCCAGGGATCGCTGCGCAGATCGCCGTGTTGCAGAGACTCGGGCGGCGTGGTGGGCGCGTCGTCGAGCGACGGCTCGCCGATGTGGCGCGAGCGCACGCGGAGCTGGTGCTTGCCGATCACGATGCGGTCGCCCGGTGCGACCTCGACCCGGCCCCGCACGCGCTGGTCGTTCACCCAGCTGCCGTTTTCGCTGCCGCCGTCCTCGAGGAACACCCGGCCCGCCTCGAGCTGGAGCCGGGCGTGGAAACGGCTCACCGCGACGTTGTCGACCACGATGTCGTTCTCGCGCATGCGGCCGATGCGCAGCACCGGCCGGTCGAAGGACACGGTCCGGACCAGCTTGCCCTGGAAGAGCAGATCGACGACGAGCCCGCTCATGGGCGATCTCATCGGCCCGTCGCAGTCGAGGACTTGAACCCTGGGGGCCTGCGTCCGGTCGCGGTCTGCAGCCGGGCTTCCGAAGTCCCCGGCAAGCCACCGGAATCCCTGGCGTAACCACCCGTCGAGATGACAGCTTTGTCATTTCGCTCGAGAATCGGCATCCTAGGCCGCGTGGGGGTGAGGAGGCTCCTCGGAGATGGCGCTTCGCTACCAGACCGACCGCTACGGAATGATCTCGTCGTTCGACATCGTGGACGCGCTCCGCCGCGCCGAGCTGCGCCGGCAGGCGCGCGAGCTCCGCGAGCGCGAGCGCCTGGCCCGTGCCGCCGGCCGGCTCGGCCTGCTCGCGCGCCTGCGCGGGCTGCTCTCGACGCCGCGTCGCCAGGCCGCCTGATCGCGGCCCCGGCGGGCGGGGGATGGGTTCCATCCGAGTCGCCCGCGCGACACTCGCGCACGCCGCAGGCCTCACCGCCCTGGCACTGGTCGCTGCCTGTGCGCGAGCGACGGGGCCCGGCGAGCACGTCGATCCGCGCCCGACCCACGGCGTCGCGGTCGGCGCAGCGGGCGCCCGGCGCGCCGTGGTCTGGTCGCGCACGGACCGGCCCGCGCGCCTGCACCTGGTCGTCGAACGCCTGGACCGCGAGACGCCCGTCGTCGTCCACGAGGCCCAGATCCCCGTAGACGCCGAGAGCGACTTCGCAGGCCGGATCGTGGTCGACGGCCTGCAGCCCGGGACGGCGTACCGGGCCATCGTGCGCTTCCGCGATGCGCAGGAGCAGGTCGGCTCGCCGGCCGCCGCGTCGTTCCGCACCGCACCGGCGCCGGACGAGCCGAGGCCGGTGCGCGTCGCCTGGAGCGGCGACCTCGGTGGACAGGGCGCCTGCCGCGACGCCCGCGCGGGCTACCCGATCCTCGCCCACGTGTTCGCCGAGCGCCCCGATCTCTTCGTCGCGCTCGGCGACATGATCTACGCCGACGACGTCTGCCACGCGATCGGCCTCTACGGCAATCCCCAGGTGCCGGGCGAGTTCGGGCCGGCGGTGGACCTCGACGGCTTCCGTGCCCACTGGCGCTACAACCGCGAGGACCCGGGCCTGCGCGTCCTGCTCGCGACGACGCCCAGCGTCGCCGTCTGGGACGATCACGAGATCGTGAACGACGCCGGCCCCCATCACGACGCCCGCTCCGAGCCGCCCTACCGCGCCGGCGTACCGCTGCTGCCGCTCGCGCGCCGGGCCTTCGTCGAGTGGAACCCGCTCGACGACACCGAGCGGCTGCAGCGGCGGCTGCGCTGGGGCCGCCACCTCGAGCTCTTCGTGCTCGACACGCGTTCGTACCGGGACCCGAACGGCATGCCCGACACCGGAGCGGTTCCGAAGACCCTGCTCGGTACCAGGCAGCGCCGCTGGCTCGAACACGCCCTGCCCGGCTCCGACGCCACCTGGAAGGTCGTGGTATCGAGTGTCCCGCTCGCGATCCCGACCGGCTCGATCGAGAGCGGCCGCGACGGCTGGGCCGACCAGGGCACCGACGGCGGCTTCGAGCGCGAGCTGATCGCGATCCTCCGCTGGTTCGAGCGCGCCGGCGTCCGCAACCTGCTCTGGCTCAGCGCCGGCACGCACTTCGCCGCCGCCTTCCGCTACGCGCCCTTCGCCGACGCACCCGGCTTCCGCTTCTACGAGCTCGCCGCCGGGCCGCTCCATGCGGGTCTCTTCCCGACTCCCACCGTCGATCCGACGCTCCGTCCCGAGCGCCTGCTCTACTACGCGCCCGCCGACGCGGGCGCCGTCACCACGCTGGCCGAGGCCGAACGCTGGTTCAGCTTCGGAGTGCTCGACGTGGCGGCCGACGGTGCGCTCACGGCGCGGGTCGTGAACGGGCGCGGGGAAGAGGTGTTCCGGTTGACGCTCCCGGCGGAGTAGCCGCGCGCGTAGCGCCTACGCCGCGGTGCGACGCAGCGCGGCGATGCGCTCCTCGAGCGGCGGATGGCTCGCGAAGAGCCGCATCCACCCGGGCCGGCGCCCGCCCCGGATCCCGAACGCGCGCAGCGAGTCGGGCATCGTCTCGGGGCCGCCCGCGACCGCGCGCAGGCGCTCGAGCGCGGCGATCATGCTGGGCGCGCCCGCCAGGCGCGCGCCACCCGCGTCGGCTCG
Organism: Deltaproteobacteria bacterium; assembly: GCA_035063765.1. Lineage (NCBI taxonomy): Bacteria > Pseudomonadati > Myxococcota > Myxococcia > Deltaproteobacteria bacterium. Next base: position 129,719 of record JAPSFT010000010.1, on the reverse strand, counting down.
GAACTCGCGGCGCCGCGAGAACCAGAACACCACGATGCTGGCGAGGATCCCGAGCAGCAGCTGGGCGACGATCGTGACGATCCAGAAGCCGGGACCGTGGCCCTCCTCGGTCCGGAAGACCGCCCGGTCGACGACGTGGCCGATCACGCGCGAGAGGAACAGCACGAAGGTGTTCACGACGCCCTGGATCAGGGCGAGCGTGACCATGTCGCCGTTGGCGACGTGGCTGACCTCGTGGCCGAGGACGGCCTCGACCTCGGCGCGGTCCATGCGCTCGAGCAGGCCCGTGCTGACCGCGACCAGCGCCGCGTCGCGGCGGGCCCCCGTCGCGAAGGCGTTGGGCTCGGCGGCCGGGAAGATCGCCACCTCCGGCATGCCGATGCCGGCGGCCTGCGCCTGCTGGCGGACGGTCTCGACGAGCCACTGCTCGGCGGGACTCCGCGGATCGGTGATCACCTGCGCGCCGGTCGCGCGCTTGGCGATCCATTTCGACATCGCGAGCGAGACGAACGAACCGCCCATCCCGAAGACGGCCGCGAAGAGCAGCAGCTGGGGCAGCGCCAGGTCGACCCCGTTCTGGGCGAGGAAGCCCTCGAAGCCGAGCAGTCGGAGGGTGAGCGAGAGCACCAGCAGGACGGCGATGTTGGTGAGCAGGAAGAGCAGGACGCGCTTCATCGCGGGGACTCCCTTCGGGGTCGAGGAACCACCGGGAAGCTGCCCTCCGCGAGACCGGAAGTCCAGGGTTCCCGCCGGGGGTCGATCCGCCGGCGCCGACGCGATCGCCGGCCCGAAGGCCCGGGCGGGCCGGCGCCTGGACGCCGCACCTGCCGCACGCAGCCGGCGTGCAGGTGTCACCCCCGTCATCCCCCGCGCCACCCACGGAGGGTGAGGGGGAGGTCTCCGACGATGCTCCACGAGATTCCGAACGCGTTCCTGATCCGCGCGCTCGCGCGCAGCGAGTCCCCGCACTGCGAGGGCTGCGGCAGCAGGATGTTCGTGCCCACCCGGACCGGGAAGTGCCCCTACTGCTACGCCGGCTACCCGCCGCGGGTGGTCCATCGCAGCAGCAGCGAGCCGGCGCATCTGCCCTTCGCGCCCCGGCTCGGCGAGCGCGTCGTGGTGGACGGCTGGCTCGCGCGCCTGCTCTCCGGGATCCTGGCGGGCCTGTCGCGCTGGTCGCGCCGCCCGGCGCGCCATCCGCTCGGCCTGCGCGCCGGCGAAGCGACGGTCCACCCGCACGCCAGCGCCGGCTGACCGACCCACTCGCGGAGACCTAGCGGCCCGTGGCCGGGATGCCCAGGATCTCGCGCGCGCGGCCGAGCGCCGCGTCGATGTCGGGGTGCGCGTTCTCGGCCCCGATCCGCGCGAGCAGGCCGCTGCGCTCGAGCGCCACCAACGGCTGTGCGTGGACGCCCGAGAGCACGAGCGCCGTGCCCTTGCGCCGGCATTCGTCGAGCAGCACCTCGACCGCCCGCAGGCCGGTGGCGTCGACGCTGAGCACGTGGCGCAGGCGCAGGATCAGGACCCGCGGCGACGCCTCGACGGAGCCGAGCGCGTCGCGGAACTTCGTGGCCGCGCCGAAGAAGAGCGCCCCCTTGACCTCGAAGACCTCGACCCCGGGCGGCACCTCGCGGCGCGAGATCGCGAGCGGGTCCTCGGGGTCCTCGGTCTCGGCGAGCGAGCCCGTCACGTAGCCGGCCTCGCTCGTGGTGGCCATCCGGCGCAGGAAGAGCAGGGCCGCCAGCACGATGCCCGCCTGCAGGGCCACGGTGAGGTCCACGAGCACGGTGAGCAGGAAGGTGGTGAGCAGCACCGCCACGTCGCTGCGCGGGCTGCGGAACAGGTGCAGGAAGTGCTCCCACTCGCCCATGTTCCAGGCCACGACCAGCAGGATGCCGGCGAGCGACGCCATCGGGATGCGCGCGGCCTGCTCGCCGAAGAAGAGCAGGATCGCGAGCAGCACGAGCGCGTGGACCATGCCCGCCACCGGCGTGCGCCCGCCCGCCTTCACGTTGGTGGCGGTGCGCGCGATCGCGCCGGTGGCCGGGATCCCGCCGAAGAGCGGCGAGGCCAGGTTCGCGATCCCCTGCGCCACCAGCTCCATGTTCGGGCGGTGGCGCGTCTCGAGCATGCCGTCGGCGACGACGGCCGAGAGCAGCGACTCGATCGCGGCCAGCAGCGCGATCGCGATCGCCGGCTGCACCAGTTCGCGCAGCTCGCTCCACTCGACGAGCGGCATGCGCGGGGCCGGCAGGGTGGTCGGGACGCTGCCGAAGCGGCTGCCGATCGTCTCCACGGGCAGGTCCAGCAGCGCTACCGCGGCGGTGGCGGCCAGCAGCGCGACGAGCGGGCCCGGGACGCGCAGCGAGATGCGCGGCCACCACCAGATGACCGCCGCGCTGCCGAGCCCGATCGCCAGGGCCCATGGATTCCAGGTGGCGGCGTGGGCGGCGAAGGCCGCGATCTTCTCGAGGAAGCCGGCCGGCACGGAGGCCATGCGCAGCCCCAGCAGGTCGCGTCCCTGGGACATCGCGATGAGCAGCGCGATCCCCGACGTGAATCCCACCGTCACCGGGTACGGCACGAACTGGATCACCGTCCCCAGCCGCGCAAAGCCCATCGCCACCAGGATCAGCCCCGCCATCAGGGTCGCGATCGCGAGGCCCTCGTAGCCGTGGTTCTGCACGATCTGGTAGACGAGCACGATGAAGGCGCCGGTCGGCCCTCCGATCTGGACCCGCGAGCCGCCGAGCGCCGAGATCAGGAAGCCGGCCACGATCGCGGTGTAGAGCCCCTGCTCGGGCTTCACGCCCGAAGCGATCCCGAACGCGATCGCGAGCGGGAGCGCGACGACGCCGACCACCACGCCGGCCACCACGTCGCGCCCGAAGCGCTCGAGCGGGTAGCCCTCGCGGAGCGCCGTCACGAGCTTGGGCTCGAGGCGCGAGACGTGCCCGGGCGCGTAGCGGATCGCCAAGCGGAGCGCCCCGGAGCGGCGTCAGCCGGCCGGCGGGCGCGCGCCCGCCACCCGCTCGAGCGCGGCGCGCACCTGCTTCGGATCGTGGCCCTCGAGCCCGACGAAGCGCTCGACGATGCGTCCCTCGCCGTCGATCAGGAAGGTGACGACCAGGTGGCCGATCGTGCCGTCGGGCTGGCGGGCCGAGCCGACCCCGTAGGCCTTCAGCACGGCCTCTACCTCCCCCTGCGTGCCGGTCAGGAACGACCAGTTGGCGGTGTCGGCGCCGCGCTTGCGCGCGTACTCGCGCAGGACGGCGGGCGTGTCGCGGAGCGGGTCGAGCGAGATCGAGACGAGCCGCACGCGATCGCGCAGGGCCGGCGCGAGCGCCCGTTGCACCTCGACGTGCAGGCCCGTCAGGATCGGACACGGACCGGGGCAGCTCGTGTAGATGAAATCGAGCAGCACGGCCTTGCCGCGCAGGTCGGAGAGCGCGAGCGGGTTGCCGTCCTGGTCGGTGAGCCGGAAGGGAGGCGCCGGGTCTCCCTGCGGCGTGACGTCGTCGAGCGACGCGGCGTCGTGCCCCGTGTCCGGAGCGGTGCCGCGCGGCGTCACCGCCACCACGTTGTAGGCCTTGCCCGTGAACTCGAGCTGGAAGTCCACGACCTGGCGCGGCTCGAGCAGCTCGAGCAGGGCCCGGTCCGGCACGTCGAAGCTCATCGTCATCTCGGGCATCAGGCCCGGGATGTCGTCGTGGTGGATCACGACCTGGCCGTACTCGTGGTCGACCGACTCCACGACGCCATGGGCGTCGTAGACGCCCGGGCCGCCCTGCTCGCGGCGGCAGCCGGCGGCACCCGTCGCAAGCGATAGACACAGCATCGCGACGGGGAGGCGGCGCGCGGCGGGGAGCGCCGGCCTCGGGTCGTGGAGCTTCACGTCGTCCTCCAGATCCGGATCCAGGAGGACGGAGAACATAGAGCAGGTGCTCAGCTCAGAGCAGGCCCCAGGTGTAGAGCTTGGCGGCGATCTTGGCGGCGTCGCGCAGCAGCGCGAGCATCTTGCGCAGATCCTCGCCTGCCGGCTTGTCCGCGTACTGGGGGCAGAGCCGGGCGCGCCGGTCGGAGAGCCGACTGATGTGCTCGAGCGTGTGCTCCTCCCACAGATCGTCGTCGCGATCGCGGGCCATGTCGGCGACGTCCGCGTAGTGCGCGATCTGGCGGGTGAGCCGGCGGCAGTCCCGATGCGGCTGGTGCGCGCCCGGCGGCAGCGGGTCCGCCGCCGCCGGCGGGGCCAGCGGCACGAGCCCGACGAGCCCGAACGTGAACAGACAGGCAAGCAGCAGCGCAGGTCGCATCGGAAACCTCGCGGTCCAAGGCGGGTCCGGTCCGAGGTTCCTATCGGCCGGCGGGAGCGCGCGGTGAAGTCCCGAGGAGAATCTGGATGACCCCGCGGGGATTCAGATCCGTGCCGCCAGGGCGAGCGCCGAACGCCGCGCGAGCGCCATCCCGGTGAACATCGGGTTCACCGCCGGCGAGCCGGGGAACACCCCCGTGTCGACCACGTAGAGGTTGTCGAGGTCGTGCGCCTTCAGGTCCTCGTCGACGACGCCGCGGGCGGGGTCGCCGTGCATGCGCGTGGTCCCGAAGGCATGGGTCGACGCCACCACCAGGTCGGCGGCCCGCGGCGGCTGGCGCTCGAGCACGCGCGCCGCCTCGAGCGACCCGAGCTCGTCGGGCAGGCCTGCGACGCCGGGCAGGATGCGCTCGGCGCCGGCGGCGAAGAAGATCTGCGCGAGCGCCCACACGGCGCGGCCGAGCGTGCGCGCGTCGTCGGGATGGAAGCGCCAGTGGACGGCGGGCTGGAGCGAGCGCCCCCGCTCGCGCACCCGCCCGCGCGAGCGCTTGCAGCTCGCGATGCAGTCCCAGACCGCCGCGCGCCGCATGTCGAGGAGCTTCTGCTCGAGCTCGAGCCCGCTCCCCGGCAGGCGCACCGCCAGCACGCCCGGCGGCGCCCACAGCGTCTCGAGCTTGAAGCCCTCGCGCAGGAAGTGCAGCGACTGGTAGCCCTGGGTCGCCCCGAAGACGGGCTCCACGGGCTCCGGGAAGACGCCCATCACCGAAGTCCCGGGATGGAACTGGAGGTTCTCGCCGACCTGCTTCGAGCGGTTCGCGAGGTCCCCGCTGCGCCGCAGCAGGAGCGGCGTCGCGAGCACGCCCGCCGCCAGCACCACCGCCTTCGCCTCGATGCGGAACGACGGTCCGGGCGCGCCGGTGAAGGGCGCGGCCACGCGGCCCTCGACGCCGCCGGCGCGGCGGCCCGCCGCGAGCACGCGCTGCACCTGCACGGAGGTGTAGACGCGCGCCCCGGCCCGGATCGCCGCCGGCACGTAGGAGATGTCCATCGACTGCTTGGCGCGCGCGCGGCAGCCGGTGAAGCACTCGCCGCTGCCGCGGCAGCCGACCACGTTGCGCGCGCACGGCTCGTTGTCCCAGCCGAGCGCCTGGCAGCCGTCCCGGAACAGCAGGTTGCGCCGCCCCTGCACCTCGTCCGGCGTCGGCGCGATGCCGAGGAAGGCCGCAATCGCGTCGTAGTGGGGGTCGAGATCGCTGCGCGCCGTGCGCTCGAGCGCCGCCGCCTCGGCCCACTCGGCGAGCCGGAAGTCGGGGCAGCGCCCGCAGATCGCGGAGTTCACGAGCGAGCCCCCACCCAGCGCGATCGCCTGCATGGTCGGCATCACGTAGCCGGAGGTGAAGCGCAGGCCGCCCTCGCGCATGGTCCGCGCCATCGAGCGCGCGCCGTCGAGCTCGAAGTCGGCGGGCGTGAAGGGAGGGCCCTCCTCGAGCAGCACCACGTCGCGGCCGGCGGCGGCCAGCTCGTAGGCGGCGACCGCGCCGCAGGGCCCGGAGCCCACGACCACCACGTCGCAGCGATCGGCCACGGGACCCGTGTAGTCGGCGAAGACGCGCACGGCTCCGCTCATCCGCGTGCCCCGGCGCCGGCGCTCTCCCCGGCGCGGGCCCTCTCCCCGGTGCTGGCACCTTCCTCTGTGTAGTCTGGATGGAGCGGCCCGTGCGGGTCGAGCGGAGCGTGCAGCGGCGGGCGGGAGAGGTCCTCGCGGCGCCAGCGGATCGCGTCGCGCGCCTGGCCCACCGGCGGGTACAGGAGGTCCGCCTCGACCACCGGCGTCGCGAAGGCGAGCGGCGCGAGCCCCGTGGCGCGCAGGACGGCAGGGCTCGCGAAGTAGGACGAGGTCAGGAGCATGCGCAGGCTCGCGAACACGAGCCGGCGCAGGCGCAGGCGGCTGCCGCTCCAGGCCTCGAAGACCGCGACGCGCTGCTCGGGCGCGAGCGCCGTGAAGCGGCGGCGGCCGCCCCGGCCCGGCGCCGGGAGCACCCAGGTGGCGTACTCGAAGAAGACGATGAGCAGGCGGATCAGCGTGCGGTTGCGCCGCGGCAGGAGCTCGAGCCAGCCATCGAGGTGCGCCACGACGCCCGCCTCGGTACCGGAGGGCAGCGGCGGGCCGTCTCGCGTGGTGCCGTGCGGAAACGCGGCGTCGGCGGCCGCCGCGAAGAAGCGCGCCTCGCGGGCGGAGAGCTGGCGGAGCGGGAGCGGGATCGACGACACGGCGGCGGAGCATAACCGGGAGGGCGGGAGCGGACAGGCAGGCCTAGCCCGTCACGGGCTCCCAGATGCGCCGCTCGGCCCCGTCCGGGTCCCACGCGAGCGCACTCTCGCGCCCGAGCACCATGGTCGCGCGCTTGGCGTCGTCCCAGGCGGGCCAGCCCGGGTCGCCGTCGCGGGCGAAGGCGAGCCAGGCGTCCATCATGCGCTCGGACAGGCGCCGCGCCTCGGGGCCTGCGCCGACGAGCGGCGCGGCGCGCGGACCGTCGACCCGGCCGAAGACGAACGGCACCTCGAGCGCGTGACAGGCGCCGAGCCTGCCGTCGAGCGCGGGCGAGGCCCACGTGAAGAGATACGCGAAGGACTGCGGCTCGTGCGGGCGCTGCGCTGCCAGCAGGCGGAGCGCCGGGATCCGGAAGACGCGGTCGGTCTGGAAGGCGAGCCAGAGCTCGCGGGGCGGCGCCTCGGGGCGCGCCGCGCGATAGCCCGCGAGCGCGCGCCGGGCGAAGGCGTGCGGATCGCCGACGCCGCGCGGCGGTGCGCGCAGGACGCGGCGCACGAAGGCCCCGTCGTCGAGCCCGGCGAGCTTGGGGTCCGCGAGCGCGAAGAGCCTCCACTCGTCGCGGTTGGTGCCGGCGAGGACCGCCACGCCGGCCGCCGCGCCGCCGGCGACCGCGGCGAGCGGCGGGCGGGGGAGCACCGCGGCCGCCGCGCCCTCCTCGCAGACCGGCTGGAAGGCGAGGCCTTCGACGTGGCGCCAGCTCTCGTCGGCGGCGCGCTGCTGCGCGCCGAGGATCGCCTCGGCCGGCAGCGCGCGCAGGGCGGCGAGATCCCGGGGGCCCCCACCGAGTGCGGCGCGGAAGCTCGCGGCGACGCGCTCGGCGCCCGCGCGCGGGGTCACGTTGTCGGCCGCGCCGCTCTGGAGGACCGCGCGCGCGAAGAGCCCTCGCGCAGCGGGCGCGCCGAGCAGGGCACCGATCGACATCGCGCCGGCCGACTCCCCGAACACCGTGACGCGCTCGGGGTCACCGCCCAGGCGCTCGGCGTGCTCGCGCACCCAGCCGAGCGCCGCGATCTGGTCGAGCAGCCCGAAGTTCGCGCCGGCCTCACCCGCATCGAGCAGCTCCGGGAGCACGAGCCAGCCGAGCGCGCCGAGCCGGTACTGGATCGTCACCACGACCACGTCGCCGCGGCGCGCGAGCGCGCCGCCGTCGTAGACCGGCAGCGCGCAGCCTCCCCCCGTGAAGGCGCCCCCGTGGAGCCACACCAGAACCGGGCGGCGCCCGCCGTCCAGCCCCTCCTCGACCCGCGCCGGGGTCCAGACGCAGAGCGTGAGGCAATCCTCGTCGTGCCCGGGACCGCCCTCCATCCCGAGCATGCGCATCAGCACGCTCGGGCGCTGCGGTGCGCTCGGACCGAAGGCCAGCGCCTCGCGCACGCCGCGCCAGGCGGCCTCGCGTGCGGGTGGCGCCCAGCGCAGCGCGCCGAGCGGCGGGCGCGCGTAGGGCACGCCGCGGAAGACGCGCAGCGCTCGGCCGCCCGCGGCCTCCGGCTCCTCGATCGCGCCTTCGATCCAGCCGCTCCGCGTCTCGAGCCGTGCGCCGGCGCGCATCGCATCCTCCCGCTCGGATCGGTAGCGCGGCGCTCGACCCCGCGCAGGCACGCCGCTAGCCTCGCGGCCCTCCGGAGGTCCCCCGATGGCGAGCGCCGCCGACACGCGCAGCGATGCCCCCGCCCGCCCGCTCTGGAAGAGCTGGGCCGAGGTGCTGCGGACCCAGAACCTGGCGGCGATGCGCGCCGGCGGGCGCCCCGACCTCGTCTCGCGCTGGCTCCTGATCACGCGCGCGAGTGTCTTCCCGATGACGATCACCTCGGCCGTGCTCGGTGGCCTGCTGGCCGTCGCGGGCCCCACGCCGGTGGACGCGAACGGGGGCTTCTTCGCGCTCGCCCTGCTCGGCCTCGTGCTCGCCCACGCCGCCAACAACATGATCAACGACTGGTTCGACCTCTCGGGCGGGGTGGACTCCGAGAGCTACGTGCGCGGCCAGTACGCGCCGCACCCGATCCTCTCCGGGTTGATCTCGAAGCCGGGCCTGGTCACGGCGATCGCGGTCACGAACCTGCTCGACCTCGCGATCCTCGTCTACCTCTACGCGCAGCGCGGCTGGCCGGTGATCGCCTTCGCGCTCGCGGGCCTCTTCATCAGCGTCTTCTACGTGGCGCCGCCGCTCAAGCTCAAGCACCACGGGCTCGGCGAGCCGGGCGTGTTCCTGGTCTGGGGACCGCTGATGATCGGCGGCACCTACTTCGTCACCACCGGACAGATCCCGGCCTGGGTGATCGCGGCGAGCCTCCCCTACGCGCTGCTGGTCACGGTCGTGCTGTTCGGCAAGCACATCGACAAGCTCGAGGCCGACTCCGCCAAGGGCATCCACACGCTGCCGGTGCTGCTCGGCGAGAGCCAGGCGCGCTGGGTGGCGCAGGCGCTGATCGTCGCGTACTTCGCCGTGGTCGGCGTGCTGGTCCTCGCCGGAACGCTCGGCCTCTGGACGCTCGCCACCTTCGCGGCCCTGCCGCGCGCGCGGCAGGTGATCCGGACGATCGGCGCGCCCCGCCCGGCGGCGGCGCCGCCCGGGTATCCCCTCTGGCCGCTCTGGTACGTGGCCTGGGCCTTCCTGCTGACGCGGCTCGCCGGCCTGCTGCTGGCCCTGGGCCTCCTCGTGAACGCGGTCCATCCGGTCTTCCTGTAGGTGCTACGCGCGGAAGGGGCGCTCCTTCCACCACGGGAAGAACGCCGGCATGTCGCGGGAGGCCTTCATCGAGAAGCGCGCCGGGCGCTTCTCGAGGAAGCTCTGCACGCCCTCGTAGGCGTCGGGCGAGCGGCCCATCGCGAAGATCGCCTGCGAGTCGACGCGGTGCGCCTCCATCGGATGGTCGGCGCCGAGCATCCGCCACAGCATCTGCCGGGCCAGCGCCACCGACACCGCGCTCGTGTGGTCGGCGATCTCGCGCGCGATCCCGTGCGCCACGGGCAGCAGCTCGCCGGGCGCGACCACCCGCGACACCAGGCCGCCGGCGAGCGCCTCCTGGGCCGGGAAGACGCGCCCGGTCGCCACCCACTCCATCGCCCGCGAGATGCCGACCACGCGCGGCAGGAACCACGAGCTCGCCGCCTCGGGCACGATGCCGCGCCGGCAGAACACGAATCCGAAGCGCGCCGCCTCGCTCGCGATGCGCACGTCCATCGGCAGGGTCATGGTCGCGCCGACACCCACCGCCGGTCCGTTGATCGCGGCGATCACCGGCTTGCGGCACTCGAAGATGCGCAGGGCGACGCGCCCGCCGCCGTCGCGCGGCACCTCGGCCGTCGCGGCCGTGCCCGCGTCGAAGGTGCCGCCGCCCCCACCGAGGTCGGCGCCCGCGCAGAAGCCGCGCCCCGCGCCCGTCACCACCACGGCGCGCACCTCGTCGTCGGCGTCGACGGCGTCGAAGAGCTGCAGCAGGTCGTGCATCATCTGCCTCGTGAAGGCGTTCAGGCGCTCCGGGCGGTTCAAGGTGACGGTCAGCACGCCCTCGTCCTTCGCGGTCCGCAACGTCTCGTAGCTCACGGATCCTCCTCCAGGCGCACGCCCTCGACGGGCGCGGGCCGATAGAGCGCAGCGGCGCCCGCCGCGCGCAGCGCGCGCTCGAGCGGAGCGGGATCGCGATCCGGCCACAGCACGGCGACCGTCCCGCCACCGCCGGCGCCGGCCAGCTTGGCGCCCGCTGCGCCCGCGCGCAGGGCGGCCCCGATCAGGCGCTCGACGGCCTCCGCCGACCCGCCGAGCGAGCGGGTCAGTGCGTGGTTCTCCTCGAAGAGGGCGCCGAGCGCCGGCCAGTCTCCGTGAAGGAGCGCGCTCTTGCCCTCGCGCGCGATCGCGCCCATGCGCCGATAGGCCTGCACGACGGCGACCTCGCCGCGCTCCCAGCGCGCGCGGATCGGCGCGTGCACGGAGCCCGAGTGGTGGGCGACGCCGGTGAAGGCGAGCAGGAAGGGGAGATCCGGCACGTGCGGCGCCAGGTCCTCGACGGTCGCATAGGGGCAGCCGGGCGGTGCGTCGTCGCGCTCCTTGCCCCGCAGGTCCACGTAGCGGAGCCCCCCGAAGCTGCACAGGTAGTGGTCGACCCAACCGCAGGCGACCCCGAGCAGCCCGCGTTCGGTGGCACGCGAGCGCTCCGCGAGCGCGTAAGGGGACGGCGCCTCGCCGCGCCACGCGGCCAGCGCCCGCAGGAGGGCGAGCAGCAGCGCCGTCGAGCCCGCGATGCCGCTGCCGAAGGGGATCTCCGTCGTCAAGTCGATCCGCACGTCCGGCAGCACGCCGGTCTGGGCGTGCTCGGCGCGCAGCGCGGCGCGCGCGACGTCGAAGCGATCGCCGCGCAGGCCGAGGTCGGCGATCCCGGTGACCCGCGCGCTCGCGCCACCACTCGCGATCTCGAGCCCACCGGCCGGCTCGAGCGCGACGCGCGCCCGCAACGGCACCGCGCAGCCGAGCACCGCGCCGCCGTAGAGATCGGAGGGATTGCCGATCAGGTTGGCGCGCGCGGGCGCGCTTGCGACCACGCGCCGCCCGCCGCTCATCCCGCCGTCACCTCGACCGCCTGGCGGCCCGCCGGGCCGATCGCGAGGGCGACGCTCCATCGGGCGCTCGCGCCGTCCCAGTCGACGGCGAGCGCCCGCGCCCCGGCTCGCGCCGCTCGCGGGCGCCGCTGCGCCCAGCCCGTGATGCGGACCTGCTCCCCCGCGGCACCGATGGCGTCGAAGGCCACGCCCTCCGGCGTGGCCCGGACCTGGGTCAGGCGGCGATCCCCTGCCGTGGCGTAGCGGCCGGCGTCGCCGATCACGGCGAGGCCCGCCGGCAGCAGCGGGCAGAGCACCCGGTAGTCCCAGTCGAGCGGGGCGAGCCCGAGCTCGAAGCCGCCGCCGGGAGGGACCACCTCGGCGTGCTGCCGCCGCCAGTCCCAGGCGAGCACCGGCGCGGCCGGCGCGAGCGTGCCGAGGTCGGCGAGCGGCAGGCGGAAGCGCAGCGGCTCCCCTCCGCGCCAGGCGTTCACCGCCACCAGGTAGTGCCAGCGGCCCGCGGGATGCGTGCTGTGGGCCTCACCGACCAGCGGGTTCGGCTCGAGCACCGCGTGCCCGCGCCAGCATCGGTCGAGCGCCGCCACCGGCACGTCGGGCTTCAGCAGCACGCCGTCCTCGCGGCAGGTGCGCAGGATCAGCGCGCGGTCGCTGCGTCCCACCCGGTCGCCGATCCCGACCGGCCCGCCCGAGAGCGCCGCGAGCAGCGCCTCGAGCTCCGCATGGGGATCGCCGTCGCGCGGGCCGCCGCCGTCGCGACGCGAGAGGAACACGTCCTTGAAGGGCCACAGGCCGAGCGCGCGGGCCAGCGCATTGCCGTGCAGGAACCAGGTCCAGAGCGCCGCAGGGCCGATCAGGTAGCGGTAGTCGCCGCTGGTCCGGATCGAGGTGACGCGCTCGAGCGTCACCGTCTGGAGGAAGTCGGCCGGCGAGGCCATGCACCACTGGAGCGTGAGGCCGAGCTCCGCCGCCGCCCGGTCGAGTCCCTCCTGCCAGGCGCGCGCCCGCCCGGGCGCCGCGCGCAGCCCGCGCACGCCGAGGAAGCACTCGATCAGCCAGTCGTGCTCGAAGGTCTCGACGCCCCAGCCGGCGGCCCGCTGCAGCAGCTCCTCGTAGAGGGCGGGCCCCGTCGGGTGCGCGCGGTCGCCGTCGCGCCAGGCCTCGTGCGTCTCGAAGTACGGCGACGCCGACGAGAAGTGCCGGCAGTGGGCGGCGAGCGGTGGATCGCCGAGCGCGCGGCGCAACGCGGGGATGCCCTCGGGCAGGACGTCGGCGCGCGCGTCCCAGGTGAGGAGTCCCGTGGGCGGCACCGAGGCGTCCGGGTCGTCGAAGGGGCGCGGCGTCTCCTGCGGGTAGAACCAGGAGTCGAGCTGGAAGACGCCGAAGGGGATCGCCTGCTCGCGCAGTCCGCCTGCCGCCGCGGCGAGCGTCCCGGCGACGCCGCCCGCTCCCGGCTCCGTGCGATACCAGTACGCCGCGCCGTTGTCGGTCCAGTAGGAGAGCCGGCTGCCGAGCGTGTCGGCGTAGCGGTCCGGACGCCGCGTCCCGGCGCGCGCGCGCAGCACGGCCGCGTGGGCGTCCAGCGCCGCGCGCGGGCCCGGCGCGGCCCACAGCGCGAGCTCGCTCGCGAAGCCGGCCGGCGCCGCGTCGAGATCGCCGTGCCAGCCGCAGCGCAGCCCGGAGGCCGCCGCCTCGGGGTCGCGCGGGACCGCGATCACCTGCTCGTGGAAGGCGTCGAGCGGCGCCAGCAGGAGCGCGTCTCCGCCCGGCGCCACGAGCCAGAGCGGGAAGACGACGGCCGGCCGGAAGGGCAGCAGGAAGAAGCTCGCGCAGGAGGGATCGGACTGGGTCGGCAGCGCGAACTCGGTGTAGGCGTGGCCGAAGGCGCGCGTGCCTTCGGGGAGCCCGCCGACCCGGCGCTCGCCCGGCCGGCACCAGGGCCAGGCCAGCGAGGGCTCGTCGAAGCGGCCGGTCGCGAAGCGGCGCAGCGTCTCCGCCGCCTCGAGACGGAAGACCAGGAGGGGCCGCTCGCGGTAGGCGCGCACGGTGCTGCGCACGGCGAGCGGCGCGGCCGGCTCCCAGTCGAGCGCGAGCGCGTCGAAGCCACCGAGATCGTCCTCGCCGGCGAAGCGCTGCGCGCCGGCGATGCGGGAGGCGCGTGCCACGGCGCCCGCCTGCGCGCGCAGGGCGATCGGACCGAGGGCATCGGCCGCCTCCCCCCAACGCACCCGCGCGCTCCCGTCCCCCTCCACCACGAAGACGAGACCCTCGCGGGCCCCGATCTGGACGCTTTCGCTCTCGGACACGGCGCTCCCCGGAGAGGGCGGCGGAGCGTAGCGTCACTCCGGGGCCGCTGCGGAGACGAGCCACTGCACGCTGAACCACCCGCGCGGATCGCTCCAGACGCGGCGCACGGCGAGGCCTGCGCCGGCCGCGAGCCTGGCGAAGCCCGGCAGCGTGTACTTGTAGGAGTTCTCGGTGTGGATGGTCTCACCGGCCGCGAGGGCGAAGCGGCGGCCGGCCACCGTCACGACGCACGGGTCGAGCGAGACCAGGTGCATCTCGATCCGGCCGTCGACGTCGTTCCACAGCGCGCGATGTCGAAACCGCTCGACCGGGAAGTCGGCGCCCAGCTCGCGGTTCGCCCGCACCAGCAGGTTGCGGTCGAAGGCGGCTGTCACGCCGGCGGCGTCGTCGTAGGCGGCCTCCAGGATCGCCCGGTCCTTCCGCAGGTCCGCTCCGATCAGGATCCCGCCGCCGGGGCCGGCCGCGCGCGCCATCCGGGCCAGGAAGCGCTGCGCCTCGGGGGGCGTGAAGTTCCCGATCGTGGAGCCCGGGAAGAACACCGCGCGGCGCTCGGCCGGCCGGCGCGGGCGGGGCAGCTCGATCGGGTCCGCGTAGTCGGCGCAGACCGGGAGCACCTCGAGGGCGGGGTAGGCCTCGCGGAGCGCCTGCGCCGAGGCGGCGAGCGCTGCGCGCGAGATGTCGATCGGGACGTAGCCGGCCGGCGCGACGAGCCGGTCCAGCAGGAGGCGCGTCTTGCGGCTGCTGCCGCTCCCGTACTCGACGAGCAGGCAGCGCGCGCCGAGCCGCTCGGCCATCTCGCCCGCGTGGGCCGCGAGGATCGCGAGTTCGGTGCGCGTCGGGTAGTACTCGGGCAGCTCGCAGATTCGCTCGAAGAGCGCCGAGCCGGCCGCGTCGTAGAGCCATTTGCAGGGCAGGGTCTTGCGCGGCGCGGCGAGCCCTGCCCAGATCTCGTCGCGCATGCGCAGCCGGTCGGGGCCACGGTCGCGGAGCGCGAGGGCTGCTCCCGGACGGCCGCCAGCCGCGGGGTGCGGGAGGTTCAACCGCCGTCCTTCGCGAGCCGCAGGCCGCTCCACTGCCAGCGCGCGGGAGCCGGGAAGAAGTTGCGATAGCTCGCGCGCAGATGCCGTCGCGGAGAGACGCACGAGCCGCCTCGCAACACCATCTGGTTGCACATGAACTTGCCGTTGTACTCCCCGAGCGCTCCCGCGGCCGGCCGATAGCCCGGGTAGGCGACGTAGGGGCTCGCGGTCCACTCCCAGACGTCGCCGAACAGGCGAGCCGGCGCATCCCGGCCCTCGTCGGGGCCGAGCGGCGCGGGCTCGAGGGCCCCGTCCTCGACGAAGTGACCGGCAACCGCGGTCCCGGTGGCGGCGGCTTCCCACTCCGCCTCGGTCGGCAGGCGCGCGCCCGCCCAGCGCGCGTAGGCGTCCGCTTCGTAGAAGCTCACGTGACACACCGGAGCGTCTGGATCGAGCGGGCGCAGCCCCCCCAGCGTGAACACGGACCAGCCGGCCGGGCCGCGCTCCCAGTAGGCGGGGGCCTGCCAGCCTTCCGCGCGGACGGCGCTCCAGCCGTCGGAGAGCCACCACTCGGGCTGGCGATAGCCGCCTGCCTCCACGAAGCCGGCGTACTCGGCGTTGATCACGGGTCGCGAGGCCAGCACGAACGTGCCGAGCAGCTGCCGGTGGCGCGGCTCCTCGTTGTCGAAGCGGAAGCCGGCCCCGGGCCCGGCGCCGATCGCTCGCACCCCGGCCTCGAAGCGGTGCCAGCCGAGCGCCGGCGCGCCGCCGCTCCGCTCCGGAGACGGGAGATCGGCGCGGTAGGCGGGCCGCAGCGGGTGCTGCCCGAGCAGGTGCTTCACGTCGCTGAGGATCAGCTCCTGGTGCTGCTGCTCGTGCTGGAGCCCGAGCTCGACCCGCTCGAGCAGCTCCCCGGTAGCCTCCGTACCCGCGAGCCACGCCGTCAGGTGCCGGTCCACGTGCGCCCGATAGGCGAGCACGTCGGCGAGCGACGGCCTCGTCAGCAGCCCGCGCCGCGGGCGCGGGTACGGCTCACCGACCGCGTTGTAATAGGAGTTGAAGAGCACGCGGAAGGCGGGGTCGAAGGGCGCGAGGTCGGGCCGGGCGCCGGCGAGCACGAAGGTCTCGAAGAACCAGGTGGTGTGGGCGAGGTGCCACTTCACCGGGCTCGCGTCCGGCATCGACTGCGCGCTGCAGTCCTCGGGCGAGAGCGGGGCGGCGAGCCGCTCGGTCGCAGCGCGCACCGCGCGGTAGCGTGCCGCCAGGGCGGCGGCGTCGCGGGCCTGCGGACGGGGGGTCACCGACGCGCGCATGCGCGCCCTCCTGCCCTCCCCCGCTCCCGGCGCAGCGTAGCAGGCCAGGCGGGCCTGCCAGCCGGCTCCGGGGGCGCTCAGCTCTCCTCGCCGCCCCCGAGCTGCTCGGCCAGGTAGCGCTCCTTGCCGATCTCCGACACCACGTGGAGCTGGGACTCGAGCCAGTCCACCGAGTCCTCCTCGCCCCGCAGGTTGTGCTCGAGCAGCGCTCGGGTGCCGTTGTCGCCCTTCTCGCGTGCCAGCGCGATCGCGCGGTTGTAGCGCTGCACCGCGTCGAGCTCCATGGCGAGGTCCAGCCGATGCTGCTCGATCGGATCCTCGCCGACCCGCACCGGGTTCAAGCGCTGCATGTTCGGCACGCCCTCGAGGAAGAGGATCCGCTCGATCAGCCGATCGGCGTCCTTCATCTCGTCGATCGACTCGTCGCGCTTCTTCTTCTCGAGGCGCCGATAGCCCCAGTTCCCGCACATCCGCGCATGCAGGAAATACTGGTTGATCGCCGTCAGCTCCGCGGTGAGGATCTCGTTGAGCGCTTCGAGGATCTGCGGATCGCCGCGCACGGGCTCCCTCCTTCGCTGTCCCGCCGCCGGCGACGGGACCCCGAAGCTAGCAAGGAGCGTGCTTCGTCAGTGCGTGGCGTGGAGGTCGAGGTCCGCGCTGCGCGGCTCGAAGGCGCCGAGCTCGGAAGCAATGATCTCGTGGACCGCGCCGGCGCAGCCGCCGCAGGCCGACGCGGCGCCGCACGCGCGCGACACCTCCTGGAGGGTGACGGCGCCATTGCGCACGGCGCGGCGGATCTCGCGGTCGTTCTTGGCTCGGCAGTGACAGACGATCACGGCTTCCACTCCCAGGCGGGCGGGCATGGGGAATCGTAGTCGTGATGAAAATGAAAATCAATGTCGATATAGGACACTGGTGCCTCTTCGGCCTCACCCAGGGCAAGAGCCGAACCAGAACGACAGTTCATAAGATGCATATCCAGGATGCACTTCATCATTCAAGAGCAACTTTTTGATGCATTGCTGCATCTATTGGATGCATCTATTTGCGCTCGATTGAGCCCTTCCCAGCGTCTAGAGCCATCTCCTTTCGTTTCAAGCCTCTGGAGCATCCGGCACGACCCTTGCTCTCTCTTCTCGACGCGTCGCGTTGCTCGGCAACGGCGACAGGAGGAGAGACGAGATGTTGCGCTTCACCACGACGGCCCTGGCAGCCCTGGCAATCGGCACCTTCCCGCTGGTTTCGCTGGCGGAGACCGCCGTCGACCAGAAGGAGACCGCGGCCGTGGTCGTGGCCGCCGTCGAGGACGCCGAGCCGGTCCCCGCGCCGGTCGCCAAGGGCGAGCTGCGGAACGAGAGCAAGGCGAGCGACCGGCTCGTCGCGCACGGCTCGAGCCAGAGCGAGGCCGGCTACCGCTTCACGAACCCGTACGCGGTGCCGCAGCAGACGCTTCCGGTGACCTTCCCGGCGCTGGCCGTCTTCAGCTTCTAGCCCCGATCCCCGCAGCGTCCTTCGGGACGCCTTCCCCGACGCCCCGCTCCGGGCCCCGCCCGGAGCGGGGCGGCTCGTTCGTGGCGCTCAGTCGAGCGCCACGGCCTGGTCGGCGTCGAGGAACCACAGCTCGACACGCGGCGGCGTACCGAGTGCGAGTGCCTCCGCGAGTGCGCGCCGGTAGGCGAGGCCCTGGATGCGGTGGTGCTCGACGCGCGCCGCCAGCTCGCGACCCTGCACGGCGTCGGTCTTGAAGTCGACGATCGTCCAGCCATGGGCGGGATCGCGAACGACGAGATCGATCGCGCCGACACCTGCGCCGACAGGCTCCCCGCGCCACCCGCCCCCCTCGGGCCGGAGCAGCACCGGCAGCTCGCGGGCGACGACGTGCGGCGCGAACGCACGCAGCCGCTCGCCGAGGCGCCCGCTGCGCAGGCGCTCGACCAGGGCATTCGCACGCGCGAGCGCCCGCCCGAGCGCCGGCGGCGGGAGACCCGCGCTCGCCAGGCTCGCCCGCAGTCGCGCGCCCCCTGCCTCCCATTCGACATCCCCGAGCGCATCCAGCGCCAGCCCCTCGAGCAGCGCATGGATCGCGGTGCCGACCGCCACGGCGATCGCCCGCGCCTCGGGCGCAGGCGAGGGAGGGCGCCAGCGGGCGCGTCCTTCGTCGTCCTCGTGGTCCGCGGCGGCATCGCGCACCAGGGGGTCTCCCGTCACCGGCGCCGCGAGGGCCCGCTGCGACCGTGCGAGCGCCTCCGCGCGATGCCGCGCGAGTCGCTCGGAGTCCGCGGCCACCCGGGCCTCGTCGAGGGCGCCCTCGGACCCTGCCGACAGGGGCGTCTCGCGCGGCCGCCCGCTGTGGTCGAGGAAACGCCAGAGGGCGCCGTCGTGCTCGATCACGCCGTTCCACCCGGCGCCCGCCGCGCGCCCCCGCTCGGCGGCCTCCTCGAGGGCGGCACCCCGGCCTGCGGCGAGCAGGACGCCGTGGACGCCGTGGCTCGCTGCGCGGGACCAGTGTCCCGACACCACGAGGCGACGGCATGCGCGGGTCAGGGCGACGTAGAGCGTGCGCACGCGTTCGGCGCGCTCGATCCGCTCGCGGGCGCTGCGCACCTCGTCGAAGCCCAGGCTGGCGACGCGGGCCGCTCCGAGGCACCACTCGCCGGCGAGGACGCCCGTGCCGGCGAGGAAGGCCCCCGTGGAACCGCCCCCCTCGCGCTTGTGGACCTGGAGCAGGTAGACGTGCTCGAACTCGAGCCCCTTGGCAGCGTGGATCGTCATCACCTGCACGGCGTCGCCGCCGGGCCGCGCCGGGCGCCCCTCGTCGCGTTCGGCGTCGTGCTCGCCCGCGCGGCGCAGCCCGCGCAGCACGCTGGCCGTGTCGCCGCGGCTCGCCTCGAGCAGCTCGCCGAGCTCGCGAAAGAAGCGCTCGAGGTTGGCGAGCCGCCACGGGCCGAGGAAGCGCGCGGCCTCGCCCGCCGGGAGCAGCGGCAGCGTCCGCACCCGCTCGACGAAGCGCTCGGCCGGCTCCCGCGCGAACGACCGCCGCAACGTGGCCAGCACCTCGAGCGCGTGGAGGAGCGCCTGGTCCCAGCCCGCAAGCGCCGCCAGGCCCGGCGGCGGGGCAGGGTCCGAGGCCACGGCCGCCGCCGCGGTGCCCACGATCCGGACGATCTCGCCCCGCGCCCGTGGCGCTCCTTCGAGGAGCTCGCGCACGGCACCCGGGAAGCCGTGGACCCAGAGCGGCCGCCAGGCCACGTCGGGGACGCCGGCCCATGCGGAGCGCAGAGCCGCCACCAGCGCGATCTGGTCGCCGGGATCGAGCACGGCGCGCACGAGCGAGCGGGCCTCGACGACCTCGCGCCGGCTCGCGTACTGCCGGTCGCGCGCGACCGTGTAGGGAACCCCCGCCTCGCGCAGCGCTGCCAGGTAGACCTCGAGGTCGCCCGTCGAGCGCAAGAGGATCCCGACCCGTTCCCAGGCGAAGCGCCCGCCCCGCTCCCGGGCCTCGCGCGCGAGGCGCAGGAGATCCTGCGCCAGGTGGTCCGCCTCGCGCTCGCTCGCGAGCCTCTGGGGCGTGCCGGCGGCGCCCCCTGCCCCGGCTTCGAGGTCGTCCCGATTGCTCGCGATCCAGTACTCGACGAGCGGCCCCGATCCCTCCTGCGTACCGCTCGCCAGGAGCGGCTCGAAGGGCGGCTGCTCGCCCGGCGTCTCGATCATCACGTCGCGCATCACCCGCGCCACCTCGTCGAGCACGGCCGGCGTGGAGCGATGGTTCACGCACAGGAGGTGCCGCTCGCCGCCGGCCGCGAGGAGCCGCTCGCGAAACGCCTCGTAGGCGGCGAGGTCGGCGTTGCGCCAGCCGTAGATCGACTGCTTCGGGTCGCCGACGACGAACAGGCCCGGCCGGGGGCCGCCCTCCTCGTCGAGGGCGAGGCGCGCCACCAGCGCACACTGCTCGGCGTCGGTGTCCTGGAACTCGTCGACCAGGAGCTGGTCGATGTGCGCACGCTCGCGGGCCGCCACCTCGGGCCGGCGCGCGAGCAGCTCGTGCGCACGGAGCAGGAGGCCGTCGAAGCCCACAGCGCCGGCCGCGTGCATGCGCCGGAAGGCCTCGGCGTAGAGGGTGGCGACGACACGGTGGGTGCGCGCGAGGCGCGGCAGGTCGAGGCCGAGCGCGTGCTGCAAGAGGGGTGCAAGGCTCCTCGCCGCGGTGACGAGCGAGCCCTGTGCTTCGCCCAGGGCTGCCCGTTCGCGGTCGCCGAGGCGGCCCTCTGCGAAGGTGGCGAGCCTCTTCTGCGCGCGCTCCGGCCACGCGAGCCGGAGCTGCGCGAGGAGCACGGCGAGCCCGCCCCCGTCGGCAGTGAGGAGCGGGAGGCTCGCCGCCGCCGCCTCGGCGACCTCGCGGCCGTTGCTGCGCCCGCGGAGCGCGAGCAGCCGCCCGGCGCCCGCCGCGACGAAGGCGCCGAGCGCAGCGTCCAGCCGGGCCACGAGCCGCGCGAGGTGCGGCGGGGCGAGGGGGTCCTCTGCGAAGCGCCCGGGGTCGATCGCCGTGGCGAGCATCGCCTCGAGGGCGGCCTCGAGCTCGGGCGCCGCGACGCCGTCCTCGACCAGCGCGAGCAGGTCGGGATCGTCCGCCCGCGCCGGGTCGAAGAGCCACTCCTCGATGGCAGCGCGCGCCGCGGCGGCCCGCGCGACACCCGCCGCGTCGACCGTGAAGCGCGGGGGCAGGCCCGCCTCCTGTGGGTGCTCCGCGAGCAGACGCCGGCAGAAGGCGTGGATCGTCGAGACCCGCAGCCGGTCGAAGGCGGCCAGCAGCGCGCGCGCCCGGGTCCGACGCAGATCGGGGTCGGACGGCAGGGCCTCGGGGTCGAGCGGCTCGCGCCCCGCTCCGTCCACCGCGAGCGCCTGCAGGCCGGTGGCGATGCGTTCCTCCATTTCGGCGGCCGCCGCCTCGGTGAAGGTGATCGCCACGATCCGGTCGAGGACGCGCGCCGCCACCGTCTCCGGCTCGGGCGCGCCGCCGCGGCGGCCAGCCAGCACGCCGGCCGCACGCTCCCAGCCGCCGCCGAGACACCAGGCGAGGACGCGCGTCACGAGCACGCTCGTCTTGCCGGTGCCGGCACCGGCCTCGACCAGCAGCGGGCGCAGGAACTCCCGCTGGGCCCGGCGGCGCGCCAGGTCGTCGCGCGCGCGACGCTCGGAAGGTGCGCCGGAATCGGCCGGGCTCACGCGCCGCTCCCGCTTCCGCTGCCGGCGGCACTCGCTGCCTTTGCGTCCGCGAGGAGCCGCGCGAGGCCGAGCAGCGCGCGCTCGGGCGGCGAAGCCGTCTCCTCGCTGGCAGCCGCCTTCCACGCCGCGAACCGGCGCCGCGCGCTGCTCTCGCCCTGCAGGCAGGCGGCCGACACCTCGCACCAGGAGCAGGGCGGCTCGTCCGGACTGCCATCGAGGCGCGGCGCGAGCGCGCCGTGGTCGACGGCGGCGAGCACGCGCCGCACGGTCGTCGCGAAGACGCCGGCGACCGCGTCGCCGGGCGCGTCATCCGCCACCGAGACGACCCGCGCGGGCTGCGGGGCATCGCCGCCCAGGTAGAGATAGCGGCCCTCTGCCGCGCCCCCCGGCGCGAGGGCGGCCGCGGCGAGGCGGTACGCCGCGCCCTGGAGCAGCCGCCCCTCGCCGACGGCACGCACCAGCGCGCGCCAGCGCGCGTCCGCCCCGGCCGCGGTCGAGAGGGGCTTCGTCGCCTTGTAGTCGGTGACACGGAGCCGGTCGCCGGCCAGGTCGGCACGGTCGGCGACGAAGCCGATCCGGCGGATCCGGCCGCCCGCCTCGACCTCGAGCTCGCCGCGCAGCTCCGCGCCGAGCACCGGCGGGCCGGCGGGATCGGCCCAGTCCGTCGCGCGTGCGGCGTCCAGCAAGCTGCGCGCACGCCGCGCGAGCGCCTTTGCGAAGCCGGGGATCTCGATCCCCTCGCCCCGCGCCACGCGTGTCGCCGCCTCCTCGAGCCACGCCTCGAGGCGGGCGGCGTCCGGCCACGGCGCGCGCACCGGCCCGCGCGCGAGCGCGTCGGCGAGGCTCGCCCGCGGCGCGGGCAGCGCCTCCGCCACGATCCGCTCGAGCACGGCGTGCACGACCCCACCGAGCAGGAGCGTGGTCGGCGCCGGCAGGGCTTCGAGTGCATCGGGCACCGGCTCCAGACCGAGCTCGCGGCGCAGGAACGCCTGCCAGGGGCAGCGCGCCAGCTCCTCGAGCCGGGTCACGTAGAGCTCGGGGCCGGGGTCCGCGGGCGCCGCCGCCGCACGGCCGACCCAGCCGAACCAGGGCCCGGGCGGAGCCGGCGGCGCGCCGGGCGGCGGCGCGCCCTGGTCGAGCTCGCGGAGCGCGGCGAGCTGGTGACGGGCGAGCACGCCCGGGTCGGGCACGAGCGCCGCGGCCTCGCCGATCACGGGGTCGGCGCGCAGTACGGCCTGGACCTCCGCCAGGGCGAGCGCCCGCACGCCGGCCCGCGGAGCGCGGCGATGCCGGAGGCCGGCGAGCACGAGGTGCTCGCCCGCGGGCCGCGGCCCGCGCGGCTCCGCCTCGGCGTCGAAGAGCGCCGGCTCCTCCGTCGCGGGCGCGAGCTCGCGGCGCGCGACGCGCAGGCGCACGACGAAGGGCGACTCGATGCGCCTGCGCCCGTCGTCGTCCGCGTGCTGCCAGGCGAGCGTGACCTGCGGCGCCGCGTCGCACAGCGACGCGAAGAGGTGCCGGTCCTCGTCGCGCGCGCGCGCCTTCACGGGCATCTCCGGCAGGATCACGCGCAGGCGCGCGCGCAGCGCGTCGGGCAGCAACGGATCGTCCCCGATCCCGCGCGGGAAGGCGTCGCGGTTCAGCCCGAGCAGGAACAGGTGCTCGAACGTGCGACCGCGTGCCGCCGTGACCGTCAGCACCTGCACGCCCGCCCCGGCGCCTCCGAGCGAGGCCTCGCCGGCCTCCTCGAGCGCCGACGCCACGAGCTGCGCCAGCTCCTCGCGCGCCAGCAGGAGCCCCGGCGGCAGCTCGCGTCCGAGCTCGTCGAGCGCACCGAGCAGCGGCTCGCAGCCGGCGCGGTCGGCGCGCCAGCCGAGAGCGCCGGCAACGAGCGCGTCGAGCCGCTCGAGATGGGCCGGCAGCTCGGCTTGCGCCGGCCAGCTCGCGAGCGTTGCAACGGCCACGAGGGCGCGCTCACGGGCTCGCACGAGCCGGTCGAGCGACACGTTCCGGCGGCGGTTGCGCGTCGGGTCGGCCGGGGCCGCGGCCGGCGCTGCCTCCATGTCCTCCGCGCAGGGTGCCGCCTCGCCGGCCTCCGCGCCGCGCTCACCGCCGCTCGTCCCGACCGAGCCACCGCGCCGGAGCGGCAGCGAGAGGGACTCGCGGGGCGCGAGCCGTGCGGCCGGATCGAGCCCTGCGAGGGCCGTGAGCCGGCCCACGCCCAGCACGTGGAAGGCCATGCGGAGGTCGGCGTCCTCCGCCTCGCGGTGGGCGTCGGCGGCGAACCAGGTGTCGACCGGCGCCGCCGCCTGCTCGCGCAGCAGCGCGACGAGTGCCGCCGCCCGGCGCGTCGACGCATCGGGCCCGGCGCCGGCCCCGATCACCGAGAACGGCACGCCGAGCCGCCCGAGCTGCGCCGCGAGCGCCGCGCGATGGGGCTCGAGCCGGCGCGCGACGATGCCGATCGCCTCCGGTTGCACCCCGGCGTCGAGGCGCTCGCGCACGCGCAGCGCCACGGCGCGCGCCTCGGCCTCGGCACCGGGTGCCTGCAGGAGCTCGAGCGCGGCCGGCGCCGCCCGCGCCGCGAGCGCCTCGACCCGCCCCGCTGCCCCCGCCATGCGCTCTCGTAACGACGTGGTGTAGGCCTCCTCCCGGCGCGCGGGCTCGGCAGGGTCCGGCGGGAGGTCCACCACCACGCGCCCCGCGAAGGCGCGCGCGAGCGCCTCGAGCCAGTCGCCCACGAGGCCGGTGGCGTCGGCGAAGCCGTGGATCCAGAGGCCGGCGGTCGGCAGCACGGCGGCGGGCCCGGTGCCGGGCGCGCGCAGCACGTCGGTCGCCCGCGCGAGCAGGGCGGAGCGGTGGCCGAGCCCGAGCTCGTCGAGGGCGGCGAGCGTCTGCCCGGCGACGGCGGCCACGGCGCGCGCCCGCCCGGCCGTCGCCGCGCCGAGCTCGCCGGCAGCGACGAGCTCCGCGAGCGCGTCGTCGAGCGGCTCCGCGAGCCCGGCGTCGAAGCCTGCGTCGAGCAGATCGCGGACCGCGCCCTCGACGGCCGCGAAGCCCTCCTCGAACGTGCCGAGCCAGTCGCACAGGACGGGCTCCCGGGCCGCATGGCGGCGGACCAGGACCGGTACGAGCGAGTCGCCGCGCGGCGCCCCGGCGCCGGCCCGCGCCAGCGTCTCGAGCGCGACCGCCACGTGGGTCTGCACCGCGACCCCGAGCAGCGACCCCGCCCGCTCGACGAGCCGTGCGGCGAGGTGCTGGCGAAGACTGCGCGAGGGAACCACGACCCGTAGCGGGGCGCGCACGGACGTCAGCTCCCCGCCGCGCAGCCGCTCCGTACGGGCGCGCGCCGCCGTGAGCACCTCGTCGAGCACCCGCTCCTCGGCGACGCGCGGCCCGGCGGCGAGCAGGACGCAGCCCCGCTCGCGGGTGTCGAGCGGCAGCGCGAGCTGCCCGGGGCGACCGGTCGTGGAGGCCATGGCGGCCGATCCTGGGCCGCCGCTGCGACGGATCCGGTCACCCGTGCCCGGGGCTCAGGGGCCCGCGCGAACGCTGGCCTCGAGGTGGACCGGGCAGCGCAGCGAGTTCGAGATCAGGCAGCCCTTCTCCGCCTTCGCGAGCAGCCGCTCGCCGGTCGCCGCGTCGGCGCCGGCCGGCGCTTCGAGCTCCGCGCGCAGCTCGATCGCAGTGAAGCGCGTGACGCCCTCGGCGCGATCGAGGACGCCCTCGGCGTCGGCCCGCAGGCGCGTCCACTCGAACTTGGAGGCGCGCGCCACGGCGCGGAAGGTGAGCAGGAAGCAGTCCACCACGGCCCCGAGCAGGAGGGTCTCGGGCGACCAGCGGTCCCCGGGGCCGCCGAACTCGGCAGGCGGCGCACTCTCGAGCTCCGGCAGGCCCGGCGCGTGCAGCCGGACCGTCGCCGCCCCCTCCGAGGGGCCTTCCGGGTGGCCTTCCAGCCGTCCCGACACAGAGTAGTGATGAGGAAGGGGTTTCATGTCAGTCGAAGCCTACCACGGTGCGGATCGACTCGCCCTCGTGCAGCAGGTCGAAGGCCTCGTTGATCGCCTCGAGCCGGCGGCGGTGGGTGATCAGCGGCTCGATCCGGATCCGGCCGTCCATGTACCAGTCGACGAGCTTCGGCACGTCCGTGCGGCCGCGGGCGCCGCCGAAGGCGCTGCCGCGCCAGACGCGACCGGTCACGAGCTGGAAGGGGCGGGTCGCGATCTCCTGGCCGGCGCCGGCCACGCCGATGATCACGCTCTGTCCCCAGCCCTTGTGGCAGCACTCGAGCGCCTGGCGCATGGTCGCGACGTTGCCGATGCACTCGAAGGAGAAGTCGGCGCCGCCGCCGGTCAGGTCGACGAGGTGGGGCACGAGCTCGCCCTCCAGCTCGGCGGGGTTCACGAAGTGGGTCGCGCCCAGCGCCTCGGCAAGGGCCTGCTTCTGCGGGTTCCGGTCGACGCCCACGATCATGCCGGCGCCCGCGATGCGCGCGCCCTGGATCGCCGAGAGGCCGACGCCGCCGAGCCCGAACACGACGACGTTGTCGCCCGGGCGCACCTTCGCGGTGAAGAGCACGGCGCCGATCCCGGTCGTGACGCCGCAGCCGAGCAGGCAGGCGGCGTCGAAGGGCGCGTCCTCCCGGATCTTCGCCACCGCGATCTCGGGCAGCACGCAATGGCTCGCGAAGGTCGAGGTACCCATGTAGTGGCGCAGCGCGTGGCCCTGGGCGTCGGACAGGCGGCTCGTGCCGTCGGGCATCAGCCCCTGGCCCTGGGTGGCCCGGATCGCCTGGCAGAGGTTCGTCTTGCCCGACAGGCAGAACTTGCACTGTCTGCACTCTGGCGTGTAGAGCGGGATCACGTGGTCGCCGGGCTTCACCGAGGTGACGCCCGCCCCCACCTCGACGACGACGCCGGCGCCCTCGTGCCCGAGCACCGACGGGAAGAGCCCCTCCGGGTCGGCTCCCGAGAGCGTGTAGGCGTCGGTGTGGCAGACGCCGGCCGCCTTGATCTCCACCAGCACCTCGCCGGCCCTCGGGCCCTCGAGGCGAATCGTCTCGATCGTGAGGGGCTTGCCGGCGGCACGGGCGACGGCGGCGCGGATCTGCATGCGCGGTCCTCCTGCGACCAACGTAGCGTCACCGGAGGGACGTGCATGGGCCTCAGCGCCCGCGCGTGAGGCGCCCCACGTCGATGTAGCGCCGGATCCGCGCCTTGTTGCCGATCGGCTTGCCGCCCGCGTCCCAGAACTCGATGCGATTGCCGGTGCCGGTCTGCACGTTGATGATGGTGTCGCTCACCACGGCACTGATGCGCGGCTCCGGCACCTCCTCCCACGGCTCGTACCACTTGCCGGTGAGGGATTCGTCGCCGCTCCAGCGCTTGTTGTGGTAGATGATCTTCCACAGCTCGTTCTTCTGGTCGTAGGCCATCGAGTAGAGCGGCGTCATGTTTTGGGTGTCGATGTAGATGTCCTTGTGCGAGTAGGGATGGTCGGCGTTCTTCGGCTTCATGCGCACGATCACGGCGTGGCGCAGCTCCCAGCGGTCGCTCGCGAAGGAGAGCCCGTAGGGCCCGAAGTTCTGGCCCTTCACGTACGGGTAGCCCTTCACCTTGGTGTTGACGGGCGCGATCACGTCCTGCTTGCCGAGGCACTTCCACTCGTACTGCGGGACGATGCCGTTGAAGCTGAACAGGTCGTCGAAGGTGAAGTCGGTGCCCGAGATCGCGTCGGTGCGCTGGGCGGTCGAGATGCGGCGCACGCGGCGCAGCGTCGGCACGTAGACCCAGGTGTCGTCGTTGCGCGCCTTGCTCGGGGGCAGGTCCGAGTCCTTGTAGCGGTAGGTGAGCAGCATGATGCCGCGCGCGTCGAAGGGCGCGGTCACCTCGGCGCCAGCGGCGCCCTTGCGGCTCTCGCCGCGGAACAGGTCGCTGCCCTGCTCGAGGTACATCGGCTCGGGGCGGTGCGAGAGCATGACGCCGCCACCGGTGCCCTCATAGTAGAGCGGCAGCTCCTCGCCGCGGTCCCAGTACGAGTAGAAGAAGCTCGAGAAGCCGCTGATCGGCGCCCAGCGATAGGAGAAGTCCCACATGATCTTGGACCCGGCGTCGGGATCGGCCGCGCAGTCGATCGCGTCGATCGGGAAGGGCTGGCCGGCCGTGTAGTTCTCGAGCGAGCCGTCGGGTCCGAGCCTCGGCTGGCCCGCGAACTTCGCCGTGGCCTCCTGGTACGCGGGCGCCGGCGAGTAGTCGGCGAACGCGGGGCCGATCTCCATCTTCATGCCCTCGTAGAGGAAGAAGTCGCGGTTCGCCCAGACCTCCTTGGGCAGGTACGGCCGCAGCTTCTCGATGTCGCCGAAGCCGAGCACGTCGCCCTCCCGGAAGGGGGGCGGGCCGGCCGGCGCATCGTCCTGCGCGCGCGCGGGCGCGGCGGTGACGAGCGCGAGGAGCGCGAGGACGAGCGGAAACGGAGCGCGCATGGCGGGGGCCTCCAGGGTCGTGGGGCGGGCATCGTATATCGAAACGGGGCGTTTCGCATCCGGAACCGGGGTCGAGCGGGGCCTCTCCCGGCCGCCCCGAGCCGCTCCGGCCGGCTCGGACGCGGGCTCCCGCCCCGCTCTTCGATGCTCCTCGCCTCGATCCGCCTCCCCCTCGATCCGGTTTCCCTCGCCGCTCGCGCCGCCGCTACCCTCCCCGGCCGCGATGGCCCTTCCGCCCCCGCCGGCCTCCGCCCGCGAGCGCTTCGACCCCCCGGTGCTGCGCGCGCGCTGGACGCTCGAGGCACCTTGCTCCGGGGAGGCCTTCACGGCCTCCCTCCCGGCGCGGACGGGCTGGGACCACACCGTCGTCGAGCGCCTGCTCCGGCACGGGGGAGCGCACCTCGACGGGCGCCCGCACGGCGCGGACACCCTGCCGGCCCGGCTCGCGGCCGGCACCCAGGTCGACCTGCACGCGCTCGCCCGCGAGCCCGAGCCGCTCGTGCTCGGACCCGAGCACCTGCTCGCCGAGCGCGACGACTGGCTCGCGCTCGACAAGCCGGCGCACGTCGCGGTGCAGGCCACGCGCGCGAGCCGGCTCGCCGCGCTCGAGCCGGCGCTGCGGGCGGCGCGCGCCGAGCCCGGCTGGTCGGCGGTGCACCGGCTCGACCGCGAGACGAGCGGCGTCGTCGTGTTCGCGCGTGACGCGCGGGCCGCAGCGCGGCTCGGCGCGGCCTTCTCCACGCGACGCGCCCGCAAGCGCTACCTGGCCCTGGTGTCGCCGCCACCCGCAGCCGATGCCTTCACGGTGTCGGGCTGGATCGCGCGCACCCTGCACCCGACGCGCTACCGCTTCGCGCTGCGCGCCCGCGCGGCGCCGGGCCATCGCGCGAGCGAGACCCGCTTCCGGGTGCTCGCGCGTGCCGGCGACCACGCGCTCCTCGAGGCCGAGCCCCACACGGGACGGACCCACCAGATCCGGGTCCACTGCGAGGCGCAGGGCTGCCCGATCGTCGGCGACACCCGCTACAGCGGCGTCCCGGCGCCGCGCGTCCAGCTCCATGCCGCGGAGCTCACCTTCGGCGACCGCGGGGAGGAGCTGGTCCTGCGCGCGCCGCTCCCCGGCGACCTGGAGCCGCTCTTCCTCGCGCTCGCGCGCTCCGGGTGAGTCCGCCGCGGGCGGCGGCCGGCGTGGTCAGAGCCGCTCGAGGAGCTGCCGCACCGCCTTCACGAGCTTCTTGCGCTCGGCCAGCCGGATGTCGTGGAAGACCAGGCCGAGCTGGTCCCCCTGCTCGTAGGCCGCGACCGCAGGGCCGCCCAGGCGCTCGCCCCAGGGCATCTCGATCTCGAGCGCGAGCCGCGCGTCGAGGGCCGGCAGGCGCTCGCCGCTGACCAGGCAGCCGTTCTCGGAGAGCGACGTGATGCGCAGCTCGAAGCGCTGGCCGTCGTCGGGCACGGTCGCCCGCGCCGCGAGCGAGCAGGGAACGCGCGGCACGGCGCGCGGGTGCGCTTCGGTAGCGGCCTGGAAGAGCCGGTAGAGCTCGTGCAGGCCCGCGGGCCGCCGCACGCTGCCGACGACGCGCGGGTCGGCCGGCTTCGCCTTGCGCGCGCGCGTCAGGAGGATGATCGGCTCCGCGGTCGGCGCCGGGACCTCGTCCAGGCGGTCGTCACGCACGACGCGCAGGGCCGGCGAGCCGGCCTCCTCGGGCGGCAGCAGCGCGTAGCCGAGCTTCCAGAGCAGGACCCGCGAGGTCGGCGCGTAGTCCGAGTCCGCTGCGTGGGAGGCGATCGCGAAGCGGGGTTCCGTCATGGCGGAGGGTGGATCGGCGTGGGATCGACCGGGGTTGAGGGATCCGGGAGTGCGTCCTCCGTGTCCCGGAATCGGGACGCAACGCCACCGCTACGAGCCGGAGGAGGGCGGCTCCGGCAGGGCCGTCGCGGGGACCGCGACGGCCGGTCCGAGGGAGCGATACAGCCGCAACGACTCGAAGGAGTAGAGCGCGAGCGCGAGCCAGATGCAGCCGAAGGCCACGGCGTGGGCCCGCGTGAAGGGCTCGCCATAGAGCCCGACGGCGCACGCGAGCGAGAGGCTCGGCGCGATGTACTGGAAGAGCCCGAGGGTGGCGAGCCGGAGCCGCCGGGCGGCCGACGCGAACCAGAGCAGTGGCAGCGCCGTCACGATCCCCGCCGCGAGGAGCCCCGTGGTCTCCAGCGCGCCGAGCGCGCCCGAGCCGAGCGCGCCGGCGCCGCGCGCCTCGAGGAGCGCGATGCCGGCGAGCGCCGCGGGTGCGAGCAGCGCCGTCTCGACGGCGAGGCCCGCGAGGGAGCCGGCGGCGACCGTCTTGCGGATCAGCCCGTAGAGCGCGAACGACGTCGCCAGCGCCAGCGAGATCCACGGCAGGCCGCCCGCCGCGGCCGTGAAGTAGGCGACCCCGGCTGCGGCGATCCCGACCGCGGCGAGCTGGAGCCGCGTCAGCCGCTCGCGCAGGAGGAGCAGGCCGAGCGCCACGTTCGCGAGCGGGTTCAGGTAGTAGCCGAGGCTCGTCGCGACGATCTGGCCCCGCTGGACGGCCCAGATGAAGATCCCCCAGTTGGCCGCGATCAGCAGCGCCGAGCCGAGCAGCGCGAGCAGCCTCCGCCGGTGGCGCAGGATCGCGCGGACCTCGCCCCAGCGCCGTGCGAGCGTCAGCAGCAACGCCGCGAACAGCGCCGTGCCGGCGATGCGGTGCAGCAGGATCTCGAGCGGCGCGATCGCCGCGAGCCCTTTCCAGTAGACCGGCATCACGCCCCAGCTCGTGTACGCGAGCAGGGCGTAGAGGGCGCCGGCGGGTCCGGTGCGGCGGGCGCTCGGGGACGTCCTAGAGGACTCCGTCCCAGAGGGCCCGCTCGGCGGCCTGGGGATCGTCGTGCACCGGGCACTCGCGGCCGAGCTCCTGGGTGGCGCGGCGCTGCGCGTCGTAGACGGGCCAGGCGGGAAGGCCCGCGTGACCGGGATCCCCGCTGCGGGCGAACGCGAGCCAGGCGTCCATCGTGCGCTCGGCGAGGCGCTCGGCCTCCGGGCCCGTGCCCACGAACTGCTCGCCGCCCGGCAGGGAGAGCGCGCCGAACACGAAGGGCAGCTCGATCGCGTGGCAGGCGCCGAGCAGGCCGCCGAAGCCCGGCGACTCCCAGGTGAAGCAGTAGGCGTGCACGCTCGGCGCGTGCGCCGCCTGCGCCTCCGCGAGCCGGATCGCGGGGATGCGGAACACACGGTCCGTCTCGATCGCGAGCCACAGCGCGGCCCCGTCGGCCCCGGGGCGGCTCGCGCGATAGCCCTCGACGAGCCGGCGGCCGTCCGCGTGGGGCAGCCGCTGCTCGAGGCGCGCGGCGATCTTCGCGTCGTCGAGCTGGCGGAGCTCGGGGTCCAGGAAGCCGAAGAGCCTCCACTCGTCGCG
Source organism: Deltaproteobacteria bacterium (assembly GCA_035063765.1). Taxonomy (NCBI): domain Bacteria; kingdom Pseudomonadati; phylum Myxococcota; class Myxococcia; species Deltaproteobacteria bacterium. The sequence continues at coordinate 98,753 of JAPSFT010000010.1, read as the reverse complement.
CGTGGTGCCGACCAGCACCGGTACGCCCGTGGCATGGCCCGCACGCACGGCCTCGAACGGATGACGCGGGAGGGTGTCGCCGTCGACGACCGGCTGGAGCGGCAGCAGGTGGCGGCCGCCCGCCGCCATCGCCTGGAGGCTCACCTGCTGCTGCGCCGCCAGGAGCTTCTCGACCGGCAGCGCCCGCAGCGCGGGGAGGGCCGGGCCGGTGAGTCCCAGGGCCGCGAGCAGCGCGGCCGTCACCGCCCCCGCCGACTCGCGGTCGTGCACGTTGTGACAGGCGCCGCTCTGGGGGATCGCCTTGTGGAAGAGCCCGCGTGCGGCCGGTGTGCCGAGCAGCGTGCCGACGCTCATGCCGCCGGCCGACTCGCCGAAGATCGTCACGTTGCCCGGGTCGCCGCCGAAGGCCTCGACGTTGTCGCGCACCCAGCGCAGCGCGGCGATCTGGTCGAGGAGACCCGCATTCGCGGTCGCGTCCCCGGCCGGCTCGCCGGGATCGAGGAAGCCGAGCACGCCGAGCCGGTAGTTGATCGTGACCACCACCACGCCGCCGCGGCGCGCGAGCGGCGCGCCGTCGTAGACCGCCTGCGCGCCCGAGCCGATCACGAAGCCGCCGCCGTGGATCCAGACCAGGACGGGCTTGCGGTCGCCGGGGCGCGCGCCCGCCGGCGCATACACGTTCAGGTACAGGCAGTCCTCGCCCTGCGCGCCCACGTCCATGCCGGGCAGCGCCGCCAGCAGGAGGGGAGGCTGGGGCGCGGAGCCGCCGAAGCGGCTCGCGTCGCGCGTGCCGGCCCAGGGCGCGGCCGGCTCGGGCACGCGGAAGCGCAGCGCACCCACCGGCGGCTGCGCGAAGGGAATCCCGCGGAAGACGCGGACGCCCTCCACCTCGGCGCCGGCCACCCTGCCCAGGGCCGTCTCGACCTTCGCTGCCATGGATCCCTCCTCCTCGTAGGCCGCGCCGGAGCGCCGCAGCGTACCACACGGGTCGACGGTGCCTCGCGGCGCTTGCGGCGGTGCGGGCTCCGTGCGATCCCCCTCGCGTGGCCGCCGCCCTCCCTTCCCCCGTCGAGATCCCGCCCTCGTTCCGGATCTACCTCGCGAGCCGCTTCTGCGCGGCGACCGCGATGATGCTGATGCGCACCGCGATCTTCTGGCACGTCTTCGACCGCACCGGCTCGACCTTCCACGTGGGCATGGTGGGTGTGGTCCAGTTCGCGCCGACGCTCGCGCTCACCCTGGTGGGCGGCGCCGTCGCCGACGCCTACGACCGCCGGCGCGTGATGCGGCTGGCGCAGCTCCCGCTGCTCGCGGCCGGGGCGACGCTCTTCGGGTGTACGGCGGCCGGGGCCGCGTCGCTGCCGCTCCTCTACGGCGCCGTGTTCCTGGTCTCCTGCGCGTTCGCCTTCGACAGCCCGGCGCGCCAGGCGCTGGTGCCGACGCTGGTCCCGATCGCGGCGTTCCCGCGCGCCGTCACCTTCGCCTCCACGATCCAGGCGCTGGCCTTCGCCGCGGGGCCGGCGCTGGCCGGGCTCGCGATCGCACGCGGCGGCCCCGGGCTGGCCTACGGCCTGTACGTCGGGCTGATCGCGCTCAACTGGCTCGGGATCGGCTTCTTCCGCCCGCTGCGTGACTCCGGCGAGCGGCGCGCGCCGAGCTGGCTCGCGGTGCGCGAGGGGCTCGCCTTCGTGCGCTCGGAGCCGGTCGTGCTCGGCTGCATGGCGCTCGACATGTTCGCGGTGATCCTCGCCAACGCGACCGCCCTCTTGCCGGCCTACCAGGAGATCCTCGGGGTCGGCCCGCGCGGCTTCGGGCTGCTCGCCTCGTCGCTCGAGATCGGCGCGCTCGGGATGGCGGCGGCGATGGTGCTGCGCCCGCCCGCGGCGCGGCCGGGCCGCGCGCTGCTGATCGGGGTCGGCGTCTACGGCTGCGCGACGGTCGCCTTCGGCCTCTCGCGCGCCTTCCCGCTCGCGGTGGCGACCTACATGGTCGTGGGCATGGCCGACCAGGTGAGCGTGGTGATGCGACAGACCGCGATCCAGCTCTCCACGCCCGACGCGCTGCGCGGCCGGGTCAGCGCCGTCAACCTGATCTTCATCCAGGCCTCCAACCAGCTCGGCGCGGCGCGCGCGGGCTTCGTCGCTGCTGCCACGAGCCCCGCTTTCGCGGTCGTGAGCGGGGGGATCGGCTGCCTGCTCGTGCTGGCGCTCGTGGCCTGGCGGATTCCCGAGCTGCGCCGCTACCGGCTGGGTACACTGGCGCCCGCATGAGCCGGGCGACCCCGGCCAGCGAGGTGCGCGTGTGAGCCAGGTCGATCTGCGTCCCCTCGAGCGGCACTGGAACTGCCGGCTCACGGTGCGCGGGCGCCGGAGCGGCGAGCCGCGCACCGTCACCATGTGGTTCGCGCTCGACCCGGCGGCGCGCCGGATCTACCTCACCGGGAGCGGGGAGCCGCCGCAGTGGGTGCGCAACGTGCGGGCCCACGAGGCGGCGGGGGGCGCCGTCACCGTGCAGATCGGAGCGACCCGCCTGCACGGCCGGGCGCGCGTGGTCGACGATCCCGCCGAGGCCGAGGCGATCCGGCTGCGCTTCGTGCGCCGCTACCTGGGCGCGCGCCTGGCCCGGCTGCTCGGTCGCGGCTACGTCGACTCGACGGCGGTGGTCGTCGCGCAGCTCCGGGCAAGCGAGGCAGACGGGTAGCGCCGGCCGCGCGCACCGGGTGCTCCGCACGAGCAGGCCGGCGGGCGCCCCCCGTCAATCGGGCAGGCCGGCGCCGATCTCGCGCATTTCCTGGAGGGCCGGCTTCTCGCTGCCGTCGGCGCGATAGAGCCCCCAGTAGCCCTCCACCGCCTGCACGACGGCGGCGAGCTGGCTCTGCACGTAGTCGAGGTGGGTGAGCGCGTACTGGAACAGCGCCTCGGCGTCACCCGTCTCGAGGAAGCCCGCGAGCAGCGCGACCTGCTCGAGGTCGTAGGGCGTGATCGCGACCGTGTGGGTCTCGGAGGTGCGCGCGCCGAACAGGAAGAAGCCGCGGACGCCAGCCGCCACCGAGTAGGCGAAGGCGTCGCGCACGAAGGCGGCCTGCTGCGCCTCGTCGTAGCCGGACTCGGACGGACCCGTCGGGTAGCCGGTCTCCATCACGACGACCGGACGCCCGCAGGCCTGCGCTCGGACCAGGCCGGCGCGCACCCCCACCGTGAGGCCGTCGGGCGGCGAGGCCCGGTAGTAGTTCGGATAGGCGTCGAAGGAGATGACGTCCATCTGGTCGCGCCACTCGCGGATCGCGTCGAGCCAGCCCGGATGCCCGAAGTACTCGTTGATGCCCGCGTGCACGTCGGTGTGGAAGTTCATCGTGGTGAGCGCGGTGGGGTCCGCGTCGCGCACCGCGAGGCGCAGGGTCTCGAGGATCCGGGTCACGTAGGCCCAGTCCTGCCACGCCGAGCCGAAGGCATCGATCATCGCCGGGTGGCGCCAGCCGAAGATCGCCGTGAAGAAGGCCTGGTTCAGCTCGTTCTCGGTCTGCCAGAGCGGGATGCGCAGGCCCGAGGGCGCGTCGTCGACACCGTCGCCGTCGTAGCGCTCGACGACGGCGCGCGTGAAGCGGTACTGGCGCGCCAGGTACTCCTCGCGGCCCAGCACGTCGGGTGCAGCCGGCACTCCGCCGAGCAGCGGCAGCGTCGTCGTGTAGCCGTGGCCGACGATCGGCACCGGCTGGAGGCCCGCCGCCGCGATCGCGCCCAGGCGCTGGTCGAAGTTCGACCAGTCGCGGCTCGCGGCCCAGGTGGCGATGCCGGCCGGGTCGCCGCGCACGCCGGCGAGCGTGAGCCCCTCGGCCGTGAGGGCCGGCTCGACCACGCGCCAGGAGAGCGTCGGGCGCAGCGCGCCAGCGCCCACCTCCTGCGCGATCGCGATCGCATCCGCCGGCACCTGCGAGAGCCCGAAGAGGAACTCCGGCAGCTCGACCGGCTGGTAGCCCGCGGGGCAGCCGTCGTCGCAGGTCGCGCCCATCGCGAGCACGCCCAGGAGGGCGAGGGGAACGACCCTCGGGATGCGCTGCTGCATGGCCAGCCTCCACCGCCGCCGCGCGGCCGTCCGCAACGGCCGGATTATCCCCGGCCCGGGGTGGGTGGCAAACACCGCCCGCCCCCCTTTACAACCGGTCGATCGCATGAAACGATACGGCCCGGATCGGAATTGGGAGGAGCCTGCCGTGCATCGAACCCGAAGGATCGCGCTCTGGGTCGCCCTCGGACTCACCATCGGTGCGTCCTGCAACCCCGGCGCCCAGCTCCTGCTCGACTCCCCGGTGCACGGGACGTTCCTGAACGGCGCGCTGGTCACCGTGACGGGCCGCCTGGTCCAACCCGGCCAGTTCGCGAGCCTCGCCGTGAACGGCGTGCCGGTGACGCCCGCCGCCACCTGGTCGGTGGACGTGCCGGTCGACACGAGCGCGGTGTTCCAGCGGCTCAGCGCGGTGGGCGCGCTCCAGTCGGGCGCGAAGTTGAAGCGCTTCGTCACCGTGGTCGTGGGCGACGGTGTGCAGACCGGTTTCGTGCTCGACGGCGAGGCGTCACCGCAAGGCGTCGCGCTGCGCATCGCCGACACCGGCCTCGACCAGATCTCGCCGATCGTCGAGAGCCTGTCGGGCGACTCGCTCGACATCAGCGGCCTGATCACCGCCCAGAACCCGATCGCCCAGGGCAGCATGAGCGGGGTCTCCTACACCGCCAACGTCGTCGAGGTGGGCTTCGGAGGCTTCGGGATCGACGTGGACCCGACGCCGGCCGGCCTGGCCACCACGATCGCGATCGACGACTTCTTCCTCGAGATCGACCTCGACCTCGACTGGCTCGGTGCCTGCACGCTCGAGATCGAGACGGCGAATGCCACGATCGCCGGCACCTACGACCTCCAGCCCCTCGCGGCGGACCCTTCCCTCGTGGACGTCAACCTGGTGTCGCCGATCGCGGTGACGCTCGGCGGCTTCGGCTCGCAGTTCGTGTCGGGCATCTGCGACGACCCGCTGCTCGGCGACATCGTGAACTCGATCATCGGCGAGGGGGACATCCAGGCGCTGATGCAACAGGGCTTCCAGGACAACCTGGCGGACCCCGACGGTGCGGGCCCGCAGGACTCCCCGCTGGCAGGTGCGATCGAGAGCGCGCTGGCCGGGATCTCGATCGCGGGGCCGGTCGGCGCGGCGCTCGGCGGCGTGCTCGAGGCGCCGTTCACCGCGATCACCGAGGAGGCCACCGGCCTGACCCTCGCGGCCGACGCCGCCATCACCTCGACGGCACCGGCCCCGGGCGCACCGGACCTGCCGGCCTCGTACGCGGTCGCCGAGCCGTTCCCGAGCTTCGGTCCCTCGACGCCGAACGGCGGCCTGCCCTACGGGCTCGCCTTCGCGATCTCCACCTCCGCGATGAACCAGCTCCTGAAGACGCAGATCGAGAACGGCCTGCTGCGGACCGACATCACCGAGTTCATGGGTCTGCCGCTGACCGCGGAGCTGCTCTCGCTCTTCATCCCGCAGCTCGCAGCCGCCGATCCCTCCGAGCCGATCACGATCCGGCTCCGGCCGACCCTGGCCCCGGTCTTCACCGGCGCGGCCGGACCCGGTGGCGAGTTCGCCGAGCTGAAGATCGCGGCGCTCGCGGTCGACCTCGAGTTCTCGGCCCAGCAGCAGACCTTCCTCACGCTCGAGGTGGATCTCGACGCGGGCCTCGATCTGGCCTTCACCGCGGCCGGGCTCGAGTTCACGCTGGTGACGCCGCCCGCGAGCGAGATCGACATGACCGTCACGAAGAACCTGATCGGCGCCAACGAGACGTCGCTCGTCGAGACCTTCCGCATGCTGTTCCCGTATTTCGCGCCGCAGCTCGAGAGCGCGATCGAGGCCTTCCCGGTGCCCTCCCTGCTCGGCCTCGACCTCGAGCCGGTCGAGGTGGCGCGGCTCGCGGGCGGCTACATCGGGCTGTTCGCGAACCTGGTCCAGAAGCCGACCACCCGGCTCGCCAACGTGACCTTCACGGACCTCGCGAGCGGGGACTTCCGCGAGCAGGGGGGCTGCTGGCTGCGCGAGTGGCGCCACCGGCTCGCCGGGAGCGTGCTCGGCAACCAGGTCTCCACGAGCCTGCGCGGCATGCTCGGCGCCGACGCCGGCTGCACGACCAACGACGCCCACTCGACGGCGACGCTCTCCTATCGCGTGGAGCTCGACGTCGTCTCGGTCCCGGGCGAGCAGTGGACCCTCGACCTCGACCATGCCCTGCGCGGGGCCTTCGACCGCATCAGCGACGGCTACAACGACGGCATCGGCTTCCAGGACGGCGGCGGCACCGCGTCGCTCCTGCCCCCCGTCGAGGCCACCTGGTCGATCACCGGCGGCCCGAGCGGCAGCTTCGGCTTCACGCCCTCGGCGACCGGCATCAGCGACGGCGTCGGCGGCTCCTCGAGCAGCCAGGACCTGGAGTTCAGCGGGGCAGCGGCGGCGGCGATCCAGGGAACCGGCGACGCCCACGTGGTGGTGACCTTCCACACGGCGCTCGACGCCTTCTCGAACTCCAACACCGCCTTCCCGACCGCGAACGGCGACGAGATGGCGATCCGGCTCGGCAAGAACGACACGATCGACAACAACTTCACGGCCGGGGGCTACCCGGGCATGGGTAGCCGCAACATCGCCGGCGACGGGCACCGCGCGACGATCGAGCTGAGCTCCGCACCGACCCCCTGAGGCCGGGCGCGCTCAGCGGGTGCGGAAGGGCTGCGAGAGCATCCGATCCAGGCGGAGCTCCCCGGGATCGCGGAAGGCCTCGAGCCCGATCGTCATCCGCTCGTGGCCGGCCGCCGGGGCGGCGCGATAGGTCCCGAGCAGCCGATCCCAGCAGGAGAGGTTGAAGCCGAAGTTGCTGCCGGTCTCGGCGGGGACCGCCGAGTGGTGCACGCGGTGCATGTCCGGCGTCACGAGGAGCCAGCGCAGCGCGCGATCGAGGGGCCCGGCGAGGCGCACGTTCCCGTGGCCGAAGAGCGCGGTCGCGTTGAGCAGGACCTCGAAGAGGAGCACGGCGGCCGCGGGGGCGCCGAGCGCCACCACGACCGCGATCTTCCAGAGCATCGAGAGCAGGATCTCGATCGGGTGGAAGCGGTTCCCGGTCGTGACGTCCACGTCGAGATCGGCGTGGTGCATCCGGTGCAGGCGCCACAGCAGGGGCAGCGCGTGGAAGAGCACGTGCTGGAGGTAGATCGCCAGATCGAGCACCACGACGGCGGTGACCACCGCGGGCCAGCCCGACACGCCGAGCGCCGGCAGGAGCCCCCAGGCGCGCGCCTCGCCGAGCAGCGCCGTCCCGAACGCGGCGGTGGGCAGCAGGAGGCGGAGCAGCAGCGTGTCGAGCACGGCGATGCCGAGGTTGCCCGGCCAGCGCCGCCGGCGCCCGATCGCGAGCGGGCGCCGTGGCGCCCGGCGCTCCCAGAGCGCCATCAGCACGAACACGACGGCGAAGGCGGCGAGCCGGAGCGGGGGCTCGAGGGCGAGCAGCGCGGGCGCCGGAGCGGGCTCCACCGTCATGAGGGGACGCGCGGCCGCGCTGCCGGAGTCGGATCCATCCCGGCAGGCTACACTCGGGGCGCTCCCGCGCGCCCGCGCCCCGGAGGTTCCCATGAGCGCCGCCCCGCAGCCCGCCAGCCCCGTCGACGCGATCCCCGAGCGGGTCGCCCGCCTGCGGGCGACCTTCGACGCGGGCCGCACGCGCCCCGCCGCGTACCGGCTCGCCCAGCTCGACCGGCTGCGCGCGCTGCTCCACGAGAACGGCGACGCGCTGGTCCGCGCGCTCGAGGCCGACCTGCGCAAGCCCGACCCCGAGGGCTGGGTCACGGACGTCGGCTTCGCGATCGGCGAGATCGACATCGCCCGCAAGCAGCTCCGGCGCTGGATGAAGCCGCGCCGGGTCGCGACGCCGCTCCAGATCCAGCCCGCCCGCTCGTGGATCGTGCCCGAGCCGGTCGGCGTGGTGCTGGTGATCGCGCCCTGGAACTACCCGGTGCAGCTCGCGCTGGCCCCGCTCGCGGCGGCGATCGCGGCGGGCAACGCCGCGCTGATCAAGCCCTCCGAGGTGACGCCGCACGTCTCCGCCGCGCTCGCCGGGCTGCTCCCGCGCTATCTCGACCCCGATGCCTACGCGATCGTCGAGGGCGGCGTCGCCGAGACCCAGGCGCTGCTGGCCGAACGCTGGGACCACATCTTCTACACCGGGAACGGCCGGGTGGGCCGGATCGTGATGGCGGCGGCCGCGAAGCACCTGACGCCGGTCACGCTCGAGCTCGGCGGCAAGAGCCCCTGCCTGGTGGACGAGGACGTGGACCTCGACGTGGCGGCGCGCCGGATCGCCTGGGGCAAGTTCCTGAACTGCGGGCAGACCTGCGTGGCGCCCGACTACGTGCTGGTGCACGAGGCGCGCGAGCGCGAGCTCGTCGAGCGCCTCGCCCACTGGGTGCGGACGTTCTACGGCGACGCGCCCCAGCAGAGCCCCGATCTCGCGCGGATCGTGAACGAGCAGCACGTCGACCGGCTCGCGAAGCTCCTCGAGAGCGGGACGGCGGTGATCGGCGGACAGGTGGACCGCGCCGACCGTTACGTCGCGCCCACGATCCTGCGCGACGTGTCCCCGGACTCGCCGGTGATGCAGGAGGAGATCTTCGGCCCGATCCTGCCCGTGCTGCCGGTGCGCGACATGGAGCAGGCGATCGGGTTCGTGAACGCGCGCCCGAAGCCCTTGGCGCTCTACGTCTTCACGCGCCGCCAGGCCGTCGAGGAGGCGGTCCTCGAGCGGACCAGCGCCGGCGGCGTCACGGTGAACGCGGCGATCTGGCACCTCGCCAACCCGAACCTGCCCTTCGGCGGCGTCGGCGAGAGCGGGATGGGCGCCTACCACGGCAAGCACGGCTTCGACGCGATGAGCCACTGGAAGCCGGTGCTCAAGAAGAGCACCCGGATCGACCCGAAGCTCGGCTACCCGCCCTACACGAAGCTCGAGAAGGCGCTCATCAAGCGCTTCGCATGAGCGCGCCGCGTGCGCCCGCCGCCGGCACCCTGCGGCGCTACCTGCTCCTCCAGGCGCCGGGCTGGCTCCTGGCCGCCGTGATTCTCGCGCTCGCGATGCGCTGGTGGGCTCTGCCGCTGCCCTGGGCGCTGGCCGGCATGGCCGCCTGGCTCGCGAAGGACGCCCTCCTCTACCCGGTCGTGCGGCGCGCCTACGAGCCCGACGGCCGCGCGCCCCACGGACCGATCGGCGAGAGCGGCGTCGCCGACACCGTGATCGACGACGAGGGCTGGGTGCGGATCGGGCCGGAGCGCTGGCGCGCGCGGCGCGCGGCCGGTACGGCGCCGATCGCCGCGGGCGAACCGGTCCGGGTGCGGCGGCTCCGCGGACACGAGCTGGAGGTCGAGCGCGCCGGCCCCTGAGAGGGTTGCCGGCGGGGCGTGCGAGCGCGTTCCTGGCGACCCGGTGAGGCTCAGCCCGGCGCGCCCGGCGTCTCCGCCTGGCGGCTCGCCAGTACCTGGAGCAGGAGCTGCACCAGCTCGGCCGGCGGCTGCACCTCGGGGTCCTCGACGGAGTCCTTCAGATGCTCGAAGCGCAGCAGGTCGAGCTTCGCGTACGCCTCGCGCACGCGCGGCGTGAGCAGCCCCAGGCGCTTCAGGTTGGGCACGATCTTCGAGAAGAGCATCTGCCGGAAGCCGCGCATGAAGGGGGTCTCGAGCGCCCACGGCATCCACACCTCGAGCGGCCAGCCGAGGCGCTCGAAGACCGGCTGCATGAGCAGCCGCTCGCGCATCAGGTGCGTGGCCTCGATCACGAAGTCCTCGCGCTCGCGCAGCTCGGCAGCCGACATCCCCTGGTAGACCTCCTCGAGCGAGATCACGCCGAAGGCCACGTGTCGCGACTCGTCGGCCATGATCCGCGTCGTGATGTCCACGATCAGCGGCTCCTCGGCCATCATGAGCTTCTGCATGCCGAAGGCGGCCAGCGCGAGCCCTTCGATCAGGATCTGCATGCCGAGGTAGGTGACGTCCCAGCGCGAGTCGCGGAGGATGTCGTCGAGCATCGTCGCGAGGCTCGGGTGGACCTCGTAGGAGACGCCGAGCTTCTCGGTGAGGTAGCGGTGGTACACCTCGACGTGACGGGCCTCGTCGGCCACCTGGTTGGCGGCGTAGAACTTGGCCTCCGCCCAGGGCACCGTCTCCACGATCTTGGCCGTCGCCAGGAGCGCGCCCTGCTCGCCGTGCAGGAACTGCGAGAGCATGAAGGCGTTCATGTTCAGGTTGAGGGTCAGCGCCTCGCGCTCGTCGAGCGGGCGCGGGGGGGCCAGGAACTGGTTGACGACGCCGCCCCCGCCCGCCATCTGGCGCTGCGACACCATCTTCTCGATGTCCACGTCGATCGACCAGTCGAGGTCGGTGGCGTTCCAGGTGGCCGCCTTCCCCTTCTCGTAGAGCTCCATCAGCTTCTGGCGCTTCAGCTCGTACTGCCAGTCGAAGACGGCGTCGATCGTCGAAGAGACGCGCTGGAACTCACCGGCGGCGGGGATCGGAAGGGGATTGCGCTGGGAATAACGCACGGGGACGTGCTCTCCTGGGTTCAGGGTGCGGCCGAGCGGACCTGCAGGTGACCGAGGAAGTTCCGCGCGAGCTCCTCGGCGGCCTCCTCGGCGGGCAGCGAAGCGATGCCGTCGCGCGGGTCGCCGAAGAGCACGCCGGCGGTCATCGCGCCGAACACGATCGCGACCGCGACCCGGACGCCGAGCGCCGGCCGCGGATGGCCGATCGCGTCCGGGCGCGAGAGCAGGAGCGCCGTCACGCGGTCGGCCACCGCGCGCTCGAAGCGCTGCGCCTCGCCGCGGAACTCGAGGTCGTGGATCGCGCGCGCCACGAAGGCACGGATCAGCGTGCGGTGCTGGCGGAAGACCCCGACCAGCTCGGCCGCGCAGAAGCGCACGATCTCCGCGACGCCCGCCTGGCCCCAGGCCTCGGGCCGGGTGAGGCGCTCGAGGCGGGCCTGCTGCTCGCGGAAGAAGCGCTCCTCGAGCGCGCGCAGGAGCTCGGTCTTGTCGCGGAAGCGCGCGTAGAAGCCACCCACCGACGAGCGCGCGCGGCGCACGATCGCCGGGATCGAGATCTCCGCGGAGCCGGTCTCCTCGATCAGCGCCTCGGCGGCGTCGAGCAGCCGCTGCAGGGTCGCCTCGCTGCGGGCCTGCTTCGGGCGCGCGACGCTCGCGAGCGGGAGCGGGTGGAGCGGAGGGGAAGCGGACACCGGCGGCCCTCGTTGCGAATCGGAACCCGATTCGTATCTAGGCGAGCCGCCCGACTTCTGTCAAGTGGCCGACAGGAACCCCCGAGGGTGCGGTCCCCGTGCTCCGCTCAGAGCGGACGCGCGGAATCGAGCGGCGTCCAGCGCAGCCCGATCCCCGGCGTCGAGACCCAACGCAGGAACGAGGGCACCGGGCGCTCGTGCACCACCAGCGCGAAGCGCTCCTCACCCTCCCAGCGCACGCGGACCCGCGCGCCGCGCCGCACCGGCGCGTCGGTCCGCACGAACGCACCGCCGCGCGAGACGTCCTCGATCGTGCCCTCGAAGCGGCGCGCGCCGACGAAGAGCTCGCACGCGGTCCGGGGCTGCACGCGGCGCTGCCCGCGCCGCTCCAGCTCGGCCATCAGCTCGGGCATGACGCACACCTCCGCTGTTCCGTGGGTCCGCACGGCGCCGCGAAGGTGACGCGGCCGCCGCCCTCCCGCGCTCTTGCGCAGGGGAGGAGCGCGCACGAAGCTGCTCCGCTCGCGCGCAGCGCGCGCGCAGAACGGGGGTGTGGATGCGGGACTCCTTGCGGGATCTGCGGCTCGGGGCATCGGGGCCGCAGCCCCCCCCTGTCGCACGGCGCCGCGGCGCCACCGCCGCCGCCCGGGCCGACCGCTACGCCCTCTACCAGATCGCGGTCCAGGATCCCGAGGGCGACGTGGTCCGGGTGCGGCGGATGTACGAGCGGCTCCACGGCCGCACGCCCCGCACCCTGCGCGAGGACTTCTGCGGCGCGGCCGCCTTCGCGAGCGCATGGGTCGCGGCGCACCGCGAGAACCGGGCCTGGGGCGTCGACCTCGACCCCGAGCCGCTCGCCTGGGGCCGCGCCCACAACGTGGCGAAGCTGCGCCCCGAGCAGGCCGCGCGCCTGCGCCTGCTCCAGGGCGACGTGCGCACGGCCCGCACGCCCCGGGTGGACGTGCTCGCCGCCTTCAACTTCTCGTTCTTCCTGTTCAAGGAGCGCCGCGAGCTGCTCGGCTACTTCCGCCGCTGCCACGCCGCCCTGGCCCGGGACGGGCTCTTCGTCCTCGACGCCTACGGGGGGCCCGAGGCGATGGAGAAGCGCAAGGAGCGCCGCCGCTGCGAGGGCTTCACCTACGTCTGGGAGCAGGCCCGCTTCGACCCGATCACCCACGACGCGAGCTGCTACATCCACTTCGAGTTCCGCGACGGGAGCCGCCTGCCGCGCGTCTTCGGCTACCACTGGCGGCTGTGGACCCTGCCCGAGCTGCGCGACCTGCTCGCCGAGGCCGGCTTCTCGTCGAGCACCGTCTACTGGGAAGGCACCGAGTCCGGGACCAACGAGCCGAACGGGATCTTCCGGCCGCGCGCCTGCGCCGAGGAGGACCCGGCCTGGATCGCGTACCTGGCCGCGAAGAAGTGAAGACCCCGGCGGGCCGCCCGGAAGACGACCCGGCGCTCCGCCCGATCCTGCTGCGCAGCGACGCCGGCGTCGAGGCCGAGGTGCTGCCCTTCGGCGCCACCCTGGCGCGGCTGCGCGTCCCGGATCGCGAGGGCTGCCCCGGCGACGTCGTCCTCTCGCTCGCCACACCCGCCGATCATCTCGGCAACCACCCGCACGTGGGCGCGACGGCGGGCCGCTACGCGAACCGGATCGGCGGCGCGTCCTTCACCCTCGACGGGCGCCGCCACGCCCTGCCGGCGAACGACGGCCCCCACCATCTCCACGGCGGGCCGCGCGGCCTCGGCCGGCGGCCCTGGCGCGAGCTCGAGCGCTTCGCGCTGCCGGGAGGGGCCGGCGTGCGGCTCGGGATCGAGAGCCCGGACGGGGACGAGGGCCACCCGGGCGCCGTCTCGGTGCGCGCGTGCTACGCGCTCGACGCCGCGGGCGCGCTCCACGTCGAGTACCACGCGACGACCGATGCCCCGACCGTCCTGAGCCTCGCGAGCCACGCCTACTTCCATCTCGACGACGGCGGCGCGAGCTCCGTCCTCGATCACCGGCTCTGGCTGCGCGCCTCCCGCTACGCGCCGGTCGACGCCTCGGGGCTCCCGACCGGCACGCTCGAGCCCGTCGCCGGCACGCCCTTCGACTTCACGCGCCCGCGCGCGCTCGGCGAGCGGATCGAAGCCCTGGTCGCGCTGCGGGGCGGCTACGACCACCCCTTCGCGCTCGACGCGCCGGGCGAGCTCGCCTTGCCGGCGGCGCGCCTCGCGGCGCCGCGCAGCGGCCGCGTGCTCACCGTGCGCACCACCCAGCCCTGCCTCCAGCTCTACACGGGGAACTTCCTGGACGGCACGCTCCCTTGTCGCGACGGCGTCCGGCCGCGCCGCTGGGGGGCGGTGTGCCTCGAGGCCCAGGCCTTCCCGAACGCGCCGAACGAGCCGCGTTTCCCCTCCGCACGCATCGCGCCCGGCCAGCCCTACCACCACACGACGGTGTACGAGATCTCGGTGGACCCCCGAGCCCGGGCGGAGCGACCGTCCTGAGCGATCGCGCGCACCACCCCCTCGGGCCTGCTCGAGCGGGTCCGCTGCGAGCTCGACGCTCCGGCCGCCGGGCGCTGACTCCGTGATCAGCCGCCCGCAGCGTGCAGCGCGCCGCCTGCATTGCTGCGCCACGTCCGTGTCGAGTAGCATCGACGGTCCGTGTCGGCCCAGCTCCGCACCCGAGCGCGGACCCGACCCGCCCCCGGGCTGGCCGTCGCGCTCCTCCTCGCGTCGGGCTGCTCGGGAGGCCGCGACGGCGCGCCGCCGCCCACCGCCCCGGTCGAGCGCGGGCGCATCGAGCGGATCGTGGTCGCCACCGGCACGATCGAGCCCGAGCGCGAGGTCGAGGTGCGGCCGCGCACGCCCGGCATCGTCGAGCGCATCCTGGTGGACGACGGCGACACCGTGCAGCGGGACCAGGTCGTCGTCGAGCTCGAGAAGGAGCTGCTCGCGGCGCAGGTCCGGGAGGCGCGTGCGGCCGTCGAGGCTGCGCGCGTGGGCCTGCGCTACGCCGGCATCGAGCTCGAGCGCATGGCCACGCTGCACGAGCGCGGCGCCGCCTCCGACCAGAAGCAGGACGAGGCGCGCGCGAGCCACGAGACCGCGCAGGCCGGGCTCGCCCAGGCCGAGGCACGGCTCGCCTCGCTCGAGGTGCAGCTCCGCTACACGACCATCCGCGCCCCGCTCGACGGCACCGTGCTCGACGTCGCCATCGAGGAGGGCAACGCGGTGTCACCGGTGACGGCGGTGACGGGCGGCACGCTGCTGCTCTCGATCGCCGGTGGGAGCGAGGTGCACCTGAAGGGGCTCGTCGACGAGAACGAGGTGGCGCGCGTCGAGCCCGGGCAGCCGGCACGCCTGCGCACCGAGGCCTTCGCCGATCGGGTCTTCGCGGGACGCGTGCGCAGCATCAAGCCGCTCGGCCAGCGCGTGCAGAACGTGACCTACTTCGAGGTCGAGATCGAGATCGTGGACCCCGAGGCGACACGGCTGCGCCCGCGCATGTCGGCCGACGCCGACATCGTGACCGAGGTGGTGGAGGACGCCGTCGTCGTGCCCGAGACGGCGCTCCGCTATCGGGGCACCGAGGTGCAGGTCGACGTGTGGAACGGGGACGGTGCCGAGCCCTCACCGCGCACGGTCGAGCTCGGGATCGTGGACGGCGCGCGCGTGCAGATCCTGGCCGGCGCCGAGCCGGGCGAGGCGGTGGTGGTGCCATGAGCGCACCCGCGGTGATCGAGCTCGAGGGCGTCCACAAGCACTACGACTTCGGGCGCGGGCGCGTCCATGCGCTGCGCGGGGTCGACCTGCGCATCGAGGCCGGCGAGTGGGTGGCGGTGATGGGGCCCTCGGGCGCCGGCAAGACCACGCTGCTCGAGATCCTGGGCTGCCTCTCGCGGCCGAGCGGGGGCCGCTACCGGCTGGGCGGCCGTTCCGTCGACGATCTCGCTCCGGACGCGCTCGCGCGCGTGCGTGGCGAACGGATCGGCTTCGTGTTCCAGAGCTTCAACCTGCTCCCGCGCCTGTCGGCCGCCGACAACGTGGCGCTGCCACTCGTCTACCGGCGCCGGCCGCGCGCCGAGCGCGTGCGCCGCGCGCACGAGGCGCTGGCGCGGGTAGGCCTCGAGGCGCGCGGCGAGCATCGCCCCGCCGAGCTGTCGGGCGGGGAGCGCCAGCGCGTCGCGATCGCGCGCGCGCTCGTGAACGCCCCCTCGCTGCTGCTCGCCGACGAGCCCACCGGCAACCTCGACAGCGGCACCAGCGAGGAGATCCTGGCGCTCCTCCACGGCCTCCACGACGAGGGCAACGCGATCGTGCTGGTGACCCACGATCCCGCGATCGGCGGGCGCGCGCCGCGGCTCGTCACGATCCGCGACGGCCGCATCGAGAGCGACCGGCGCACGGGAGCCGGCTGATGGCCGACGCGCTGCGCGAGGCGCTCGCGACCCTGCGCGCCCACAAGGGCCGCGCGCTGCTCACGCTCTTCGGGATCACCTGGGGCACGGCCTCGGTGATCTTCCTGACCGGCTGGGGCGACGGCGTGCGGGTCATGATGGAGCGCGGCTTCTTCAAGGCCGGCCGCAACCTGGGCGAGGCGTGGGCGGGGCGGATCGGCGAGGAGTTCACGCCGGCGGTGGACCGCCGCTGGCTCTGGTTCGTGTCGGAGGACCTGTTCGCGCTGCGCGAGCGCGCGCAGCTCTCGGAGCGGGTCGGCGGCGAGAGCTGGGCGTGGGCCGCCGCCACCTTCGGGAGCCGCGCCCGCCACGTGGACCTGCGCGGCGTCGATCCCGAGGCGCAGGCCGTGCGCGGCGTCCCGCTCGCCGCGGGCCGCCCCATCACCCAGAGCGACCTCGACCACCGGCGCCGCGTGGTGGTGCTCGGCGACGAGCTGCGGCGCACGCTCCTCGGCCCGCAGGGGGGAGTCGGGAGCTGGATCCGGCTCGACGGCCGGCCCTTCCAGGTGGTCGGCGTGCACGCGCGGGTGGGGGTCCAGCTCTCGCAGGACCGGATGCTGATCGACAAGCAGATCTGGGCGCCGCTCACGACCGTGCAGCTGCTCTGGCCCGCCTGGTGGACCGACGAGCCGGTGGTCTCGAAGATCGTGTTCCGGATCCGCGACCGCGCGCTCGTGGCGGAGGCCAAGCAGGAGGTGCGCGCGATCCTCGCCGAGCGGCTCGGGGTGTCGCCGTACGACGACGAGGCGGTCGGCATCTTCAGCCCGCTCGAGATGCTGAACCGCTTCCCGCTCGACGAGAGCCGCGGGCTCATGCTCGTCCTCGCCGTCACCACGCTCGGCGTGGGCGGGATCGGCGTGCTCTCGATGATGCTCGACGCGGTGCACGAGCGGCGCCAGGAGATCGGCGTGCGGATGGCGCTCGGCGCCACGCGCGGCGCCGTCGTGCGGCTGTTCTTCGTCGAGACCTTCGCCATCACCGCGCTCGGCGGCCTGGCCGGGGCAGCGCTCGGCGTCGCGATCGCCTGGGGTCTCGGCCGGCTCGAGGTCCCGGACCTCGTCCCCCTGCCGGTGCTGAAGGCGTCTCTCGTGTGGGTGGCGCTCGCCGTCATGACGATGGTGGGGGTGGCGGCCGGCGTGGTCCCGGCCTGGCGCGCCGCACGCGTCGATCCCGCCGTGACCTTGCGGATGGAGTGAGCCGTGCGCGATCTCCTCGCCGAGACCGTCCGCACGCTGCGCGCCCACGCCTTCCGCTTCGCGCTCACCTCGCTCGGCGTGAGCTGGGGCACCCTCATGCTCACCTACCTGACGGCCTCGGTGACCGGCATGGACCGCCACTTCTCGCGCGAGATCGAGGAGGTGGGGCCGCGCATCGTCTGGGCCTTCCCGGGGGTCGTGATCAAGGACAAGGTGGGCGAGCGCGGGGCGCGCCCCGTCGAGCTCGAGGTCGAGGACGCCGAGCGGCTGGCTACGCTGCGGCTCGTCGAGCACGCCGCGCCGAACATCGCGGTCTGGTCGTCGGTGGTGCGCGGCGGGGGCCGCACGCGCCTGTTCACGGTGTACGGCGTGGCGGCCGAGTCCGCGGAGATCCGCCGCCTCGAGCCCGAATACGGCCGCTTCCTCAGCGCGCGCGAGGTGGAGGCCGGCGCGCGCGTCGCCTTCCTCGGCCACGAGGTGGCCATGCGCCTGTTCCGCCGCAGCGACGTCGTGGGCGAGACGCTCCAGGTCGAATCGCTGCGCGTGCGCGTGGTCGGCGTCGGCCGCGCCAAGGGCGACCAGCTCGTCAACATGGGCGGCCAGGACGACAAGGCGCTCTACCTGCCCCACACGACCGTCCAGCGCTGGTTCGAGCACGAGGCGCCGCTCGAGGTGATCGTCTTCGCGCCGGAGACCGCCGGGGCCACCGCCGCCACGATGGAGCAGGCGCGCGCCCTCGTCGGCCTGCACCACGACTTCGACCCGAGCCTCGACACGGCGCTCTCCTTCGTGAGCATCCAGGACGTCCTCGACCTCGTGCGCGGCATCGGCTTCGGCCTGCGGATCTTCCTGTTCGCCGCCGGCGGCATCACGATCCTGGTCGGCGCCGTCGGCGTGATGAACATCATGCTCGTCGTCGCGAACGAACGGCGCCGCGAGATCGGCCTGCGCAAGGCGCTCGGCGCGCGCGACCGTGACGTCTTCGTGCAGTTCCTCGCCGAGGCGGCAGCGGTGTGCGTGCTGTCGGGCGCACTCGGCGCCGCGCTGGGCGTGCTGGCGATCCGCGGCATGGCCGCGCTGATCCGCTCCCAGGGCTCGAGCTTCACCTCCCCGCCGGAGCTCGGCACCGCCGCCGTCCTGGGCATCGCCGCGGCACTCGGGCTCGTGGGAATCGCGGCGGGCCTGCTGCCGGCGCTACGGGCGGCCCGGGTGGAGCCCGCGGAGTCGTTGCGGGCGCCCTAGCCTAGCCACCGCGCGGGGCGCTGGAGGAGGACGAGCGGGATGGCAGCGATCGGTGTCGAAGGGGTGCGGCCGATCGAGCAGCGCCTGGCCGAGGCGACGCGCCTGCCCGCGCCCGTCGTGTGGATCGCCGTCACCCTGGGCGTCCTCGTGCTCTGCACGGCGTGGCACAACCTGACGGGGGCCTGGCGTGGGCTCGCGGTGGGCGGCGAGCCGTTCTGGCGGACCTCCTGGCGGCTCGAGATCGTGTTCGCTGCGATCCTCGGCTACCTCTTCGCGTGCGGAAGCTGGATCGTGCGCAGCGTCCGCTGCGACCTCGATGCGCTGGCCCCCGTGCTGGCGATCGAGCCCTCCGAGCTGGCCTCCGAACAGGCGCGGATCGGCCGCTTCGCGCCCGCTTCGCTCCTCGTCGCGTCCGCCGGAGGCGCCGCGACGGGCATCACCGTCCACGCGATCGTGAACGCCATCCTCCCGCCGGGGCATTCGGCCCTCGAAGATCTCGCCTGGCGTTTCGCCCGCGACGTGGCGACCTGGATCCTCGCGATCCGGCTCATCACCGTGGTGACCGGAAGCTCGCTGCGCGTGTCGCGGCTGTCCGAGCGCGCGGCGCGCATCGACCTCCTGGACCTGCGCGGCCTGGCGCCGCTCGCGCGCATCGGCCTGCGGAACGCCTTCGCGTTCGCGCTCGCGGGGACGATGACCGCTGCCATGGCTGGCGACGAGCTCACGCTTCCCGTGACGCTCGTCACGGTGGCGATCGTGGCCACCGTGGGAGCGTTCACGCTGCTGCTGCCCGTGCGCGGCGCGCACCGCGCGATCCAGGCCGCGAAGGGCACCGAGCTGCGCGCCGTGCGCGAGGCGATCACGCGCACGCGCGCCCCGGCCCTCGCCGGGGGGCCGGGGTCCGAAGCCGCCGCGACCCGCCTGGGCGGCCTCCTCGCCCTGGAGGCCCGGATCGCCGGTGTCGGCGAGTGGCCCTTCGACGTCGGGACGGCCCTGCGCTTCGTCGCGTTCCTCTCGCTGCCGCTCGCTTCCTGGATCGCATCCGCCCTCGTGGAGTGGGGCGTCTCACACGCCTTGGACTGACGGGGTAGCATGGGCCGGTCTTTCGCCGAGGGGGGGCCATGCGAAGGATCCTGCGCGGCGCGGCCGTGCTCTTCGTCCTGGCGCTGGCGGCGCTCGCGGTCTTCGCGATCCCGACGATCTGGGGCCGCCCGTGGTCGATCGAGCACTTCTACACACGGGTGTTCGCGGAGACGCTCTGGGAGCACCCGATGCTGCTCTCACAGCTCCGGGTGCTCGAGCCCTACGGCATCCGCTGGCACGACGACGAGCTCGACGACTTCTCGGTGGCCTTCGCGGAGCGCGAGGCCGAGCGCGTCCGCAAGAACCTCCGGACGCTGCGCGAGTACCCGCTCGACGAGCAGAGCGAGGAGCAGCGCTTCTCGACCCGGGTGCTCGCGTGGTATCTCCAGGTCCTCGCCGACGGCGCGGAGTTCCAGTTCCACCCGTTCCCGCTGAACCAGTTCGACGGCATCCAGACCACGATCCCGGACTTCCTGCTCAACGTGCACCAGATCCGCGACGCGCGCGGCGCGCGCGACTACGTGACGCGGCTCGAGAAGACCGGCGTCGCGATCGACCAGGTGATCGCCGCGATGCGCTTCCGGATGGAGCGCGGCATCGTGCCGCCGCGCGTGATCGTCGAGCGCGTGGGCGCGGACGTGGAGCGCTTCCTGGCCGGCGGGCCCGAGGCGAGCCCGCTGCTCACGCACTTCGGCGAGCAGGTCGCGAAGCTCGACGCGGTCTCCGACCAGGAGCGCGGCCAGCTCCTCGGGGCCGCGCGCCGGGCGGTCGGCGAGGTCGTGTGGCCCGCCTGGGAACGCCTGCGCGGCTTCGTCCCCGAGCTCGCGGCGAAGGCGCACGAGGAGGTGGGCGCGTGGGCGCTCCCCGAGGGCTCGCTCTACTACGGCTGGGCGCTCCGCTACCACACCACCACGAACCTCGGCGCCGACGCGATCCACGAGCTCGGCCTGCGCGAGGTCGAGCGCATCCACGGAGAGATGCGGGCGATCCTCGCGGCCGAGGGCTTCGCGGTCGCCGAGGTCGCGACCGAGGCGGTGGCGCCGCCGCCGGCCTTCACCGAGGCAGCCCCGGCAGGGGGCGAGCCCGCCGCCCCAGCGCCGGCGCCCGATCCCGCGGCGCAGGCCGCCCCGGCGCCCGCGCCCGCCGTCGTGCCGAGCCTCGGCGACGTGCTGCGCGCGGTGCAGGCGAACCCGCCGGTCCGCTACGGGGACGACGAGGCCGGCCGCCAGCGCATCCTCGCCGACTACCAGGCGATCGTCGACGAGGCGCAGCGGCGGCTCCCGGAGCTGGTGACGCGGCTGCCCCGGGCTCCCGTGCGCGTCGAGCGCGTGCCGGCCTTCAAGGAGAGCGGCGCCGCGGGTGCCTACTACATGCCGGCGCCCCTCGACGGCTCGAAGCCCGGCGTCTTCTACGCGAACCTGCGCAGCCCGGCCGAGGTCGTGCCCTTCTCGATGCGCACGCTCGCCTACCACGAGGCGATCCCCGGCCACCACCTCCAGATCGCGCTCGCGCAGGAGATGGGCGGCGTCCCGTTCTTCCGGCGCGTGATCCCCTTCACCGCCTTCATCGAGGGCTGGGCGCTCTACGCGGAGCGCATCGCGGGCGAAGCGGGCTGGCACCCGACGCCGATGGACCGCCTCGGCCAGCTCGTGGCGGAGGTCTTCCGCGCGGCGCGGCTCGTCGTGGACGCCGGTCTCCACGCGCGCCGCTGGACCCGCGAGCAGGCGATCGACTACATGCTGCGCAACACGGGGATGCCCGAGACCGAGGTCGAGGCGGAGGTCGAGCGCTACATCGTGCTGCCGGGCCAGGCCACCGCCTACAAGGTGGGCCAGATGAAGATCCTCGAGCTGCGCGAGCGCGCCCGCGAGGCGCTCGGCCCGCGCTTCGACGCGAAGGCCTTCAACGATCTCGTCCTCTCGCGGGGCGCGCTGCCGCTCGAGCTGCTCGAGGAGGTCGTCGGCGAGTGGTTGGTCCGCCAGCCGACGTCCGATCGACCTTGAGCCGCGGGCTCGGATCGGAGTAGAGTCGGACGCGCGAGCCCGCTTCCCGAGGAGGGGTCATGTCGAGGCCGTCCGCACTGGCGCGCGCGCTCGTCGCCGCCGCCACCTGCCTTGCCGCGCCCGCGGGTGCCTTCGAGTACTTCGACGGGCGCCTCCAGGTCCACGGCTACTTCGAGGGCCAGTTCCGCGCCATCGCCCGCGACATGAGCGCCAACGACGACTGGGATCTCACCCAGTGGTACAACGTGCTCAACGTCGAGATCGAGGCCGCCCTCGCCCCCGACGGCTTCGGCCCCTTCGACCTGGTGTCGGCGTTCGTGCGCGTGGAGGCGCGCTACGACTGCGTCTGGACCAAGGCGTGCGGGATGTTCCCCTCCGTCGACACCTACGGGAACAACGCGCGCCACTTCCCGTTCCGCTACGCCGACGGGCGCGAGTCGGGTCTCACCGGCGCGGTCGAGACCGGCGACCGGCGGCTGCGCCACGGCATCCCGATCGACCAGCTCGGCTTCCACTTCAAGGACTTTCCCCAGAGCGGGACGCGCACCCCCGCCTACATCTGGCACGTCCCGGGCGTCTCGACCCTGTTCGGCGTGCCCGGGCCGGACGGCGTGCAGGGCACGGACGACGATCCCGCCTTCTACGTCTTCGACCGCTACGTGCAGCAGGGCGAGGAGTACCGCTTCGGCCTGCGCCGCGTGAAGGGGGGCGAGAACGGCCGCGAGCTCCAGGTGCTGGGGCCCTGGGGCCCGCGCAATACCATCGTCCCGAACGCCGCGCTCTCCGACCGCGCGAACCCCTTCAACCCGCTCGACGTGAACCCGATCTTCGGCACGCCGGGCGCGGCCGCGCTGCCCTTCCGGCCGGCCCCCGAGGTCCCGGTCACGCAGGCCACCACCGCCGACCGCAGCCGCGGCCTGCACTATCCGAACGCGGCCGTGGCGCGCCTGCTGCGCAGCGAGGAGTTCGACGACTTCGACCAGAACTTCAGCGAGGAGGAGCTCGCCTGGAACCGCGGCGCGAGCCAGCAGGACGAGAAGGAGCTGAAGGAGGCCTATCTCGACATCGAGATGTTCGACTCGCGGCTGTGGATCCGGGTGGGCAAGCAGAGCATCGTGTGGGGCAAGACGGAGCTGTTCCGCACCACCGACCAGTTCAACCCGCAGGACCTGGCGCTCTCGACCCTGCCGAGCCTCGAGGAGTCGCGCATCTCGCTGTGGTCGGCGCGGGCGGTGTGGTCGTTCTACGACGTGGGCCCGCTCGAGGACGTGCGTGCCGAGATCGCGGCGAACTTCGATGACTTCGAGCCCGCCGACATCGGCCGCTGCGGCGAGCCCTACACGCCCTTCCCCGCCTGCGACAAGACCGCCGGGCTCTTCGCGCACGGCCTGGCCGGCTTCGGCCTGGCCGGTGAGGTCCGCCCGCCCGATCCCTGGGACAGCCAGAAGGGGATCGAGATCGGCGCCCGCCTCGAGTTCCGCTGGGACCGCTTCAGCTTCGCCCTCACCGACTTCTACGGCTACGAGGACCTCCCCTGGGTCGACCCGGTCTTCCTCTACGAGCGCAACGTGGATCCGCGCACCGGGCGCCCGCGCCGCGCGGGCAGCCGCGCCGGCTGCGACCCCGACGGCCTCTTCGACGGCGACACGAGCGGCTGTCTCCAGCCCGGCGTCGACGCGGCCCGCAACCACCACGCGAACCTCTCGCGCTTCGCCGTGATCTGCGCCGCCAGCGTGGGCTTCAACGAGCTCGACCGCTCCGCGTGCGCCCAGAGCGTCTTCAACAGCGCCGAGCTGGCGGATCCGCCGATCGGGCTGGTGAGCGAGCTGCTCGGCTGGGCGATGGCCGGCTCCCCGGAGTCCGCCCTCACGATCGGCGGTGCGCTCGCCGGGGTCACACTCCCCACCGTGCCGCTCAACCAGGGCCCCACCGACGGGCCCGGCCAGGGCGTCGCCGCGGCGGCCAGCCTGACGCTCGGCAACACGCTCACCGACGAGCAGGAGGCGCTGCTCGGCTGCGGGAGCTTCTGGGGCACGACCTGCGACGTCTCGACCACCACGGCCTACGGCGGCCTCGACCTGCTCAACGCCGACCTGAGCATCCTCGCCCAGTCCTGGCTCGGCGCGCAGGGCACGAGCGGCGACCCGACCACGCTCGACGCGAGCTTCGCCCAGCCCGGCACGGTGGGCTTCCGGGGCGGCCCGGCGGGCCGCGTCTTCTACGAAGGCGTGTCCTACGTGCTGCCCGGCGCGCGCTCACCCTTCGCGACCGAGACCGACCTCGACCCGTCGGGCTGGAACGCCAACGTGGACGGCTGCGTGAGCGCCATGCACGCGGGCTGTGCGGGGCAGGGCGAGCTCCTCCACCCCTACACCGGCCAGTACTTCGCGAGCGAGCTCGCGACCTTCTCGTGGAACTTCGAGCAACTGCTGGTGGCGCTCTCGGGCCTGGGCAAGCCCGCGGTCGCCTGCCCGGACGGCCAGGTCGACACCTCCGGCTGCCGGCAGATCGACGAGTTCCTGACCAGCGAGCCGCTCCGCCTCGACGGCTGCTCGTTCGCCAAGCCCCAGCTCTGTGCGAACGTGCAGGCGCTCTTCGCGGTGGCCCACACCACCCGCAAGACGGTGCGCGCCGGCGGCAACGGGCGCCTGGGCCGCATGCAGTTCGACTGGCACGACGGCGGCTCGGGCGTGCTGCGCTACGAGCGGCGCAACGTGCTCGGCTTCGCGATGGACTTCGCCGAGGACCGCAGCAAGTCCACCTGGAGCCTCGAGGCCACCTGGATCGAGGGCGTCCCCTACGAGGACAACGACCAGATCGACGGCACCACCGACGTCGACGCCTACAACCTGACGGTCTCGGTCGACCGCCCGACCTTCATCGACTTCCTGAACGCCGACCGCACCTTCTTCATCAACACCCAGTGGTTCTTCCAGTACCTGTCGGGCTACCGCGAGGGCATGGTGAGCCACGGGCCCTTCAACGTGCTGGCCACGCTGCGGGTGGAGACCGGCTACTACCGCGACCGGCTCACCCCGGGCTTCACGCTGGTCTACGACTTCAACTCGGCGTCGGGCGCGATGATCCCCGACATCAGCTACCGCTTCACCGAGAACCTCTCGGCAACCGTCTCGGTCGCGTGGTTCTGGGGCCGCTTCGACCGCATCGTGCCCCCGACGCACCCGGTGGGCGGCACGCCCTTCCGGGGCGGCAAGCACGCCCAGAACGACTACACCGAGGAGGGCCTCTCGCCGGTCTCGGACCGCGACGAGGTGTCGCTGATCCTCCGCTACACCTTCTGACGTCGGGCGGGGCGGCGCACGGCCCGGCGGCGGCGGCCGCGCGGAGCGAGCCCCTCCTGCTCGGCGACGAAGCCGAGCGCCAGCTCGAAGGCCGTGCGCAGGAAGGCGAGCACGCGCTCGAAGCCCTCGTCGGAGAGCTCGCGGGCCACGTCGTGGCCGCGGAACAGGTTCAGGAAGCGGCGCTCGCGCTCGAGCTGGAGCGGGATGCGCCCGACCCCCCAGTCCTCGAGCACGCTCCACAGCGCCGGGTTCGAGCCGCGCGCCATCTGCGCGACGAAGGGGATCGGGTCGTTGCGGGCGACGAGCGCCGACAGGCGCAGGATCAGCTCGAAGGAGAGGGTCGCGGTGCCGGCCTCGACGGCCTCGAGGAGCGTGCGGTCGCGCAGGTCGAGCGCCCGGGCGAGCTCGTCGACGGTGAGCCCGGCGAGCTCACGCAGCTCGCGCAGGGTGCGGCCGGCCTCGAGGCGCATGCGGGCCGCCTCGCGCGAGAGCAGGAGCCTGCGGCCCACCTGGAGGCCGATGCCGGGCGTCGCCGCGACGGTGCCGCGCACGCCGCCGGTGAGGGCGCCGAGGCCGCGCGCGAGCGCGGCCGAGAGCCCGCCCGCACCCGCCGGGGCCGGCGCGCCGGGCGATCGCGAAGGAGCCTTCCCCTTCTTGCGCGGGCGGCCCCGCTTGCGGGTGCGCGCGGCCACGGCGCGGTCCTCAGCCGAGGCCCAGCAGCCGGGTCTCCTCGGCGATGCAGCTCGCGAACGAGGGCCGCGCCAGCGCCCGCTCCGCGAACGCCGCCACGTGCGGCCAGCGCCCGGCGTCGAGCGTCTCGCCGGCGTGCCGGAGCTGCTGGAGCATCGAGGCCGCCGCGATGTCGGCGACCGTGAAGCGCCCGCCGGCCAGCCATTCGGCGCCGTCGAGCTGGCCCTCGAGGTAGTCGAGCGCCGGCGGGAGCAGCTCGGCGAGGCTCTTGCGCACGAGCGCCTCGTCGGGCTCCTGCTGCAGGACGAGCTTGCGCACGACCCGCTGGAAGAAGGCCGGCCCGGTCGCCTCGACGAGCCGGGAGTCCGCGAACTCCTCGAGCCAGAGGGCGCGGGCGTAGGCCCGGGCGTCGCTCGGGTAGAGCGGCGGCGCGGGGTGCGTGCGCTCGAGGTAGGCGCAGATCACCGACGAGTCGGAGATCGCGAAGTCGCCGTCGCTGAGCGCCGGGATCTTGCCGAGCGGGCTCATGCGCCGGAACTCCGGCGTCGCGTTGGCCGGCGGGAAGGGCAGCACCGGCACCAGCTCGTAGGGGATGCCCTTCTCGATCAGGGCCACGCGGACCTTGCGGACGAAGGGGGACGGCGCCGCGCCGTGCAGGACCAGGGCCATGGGTGCTCCTTTGCGAGGCTCGCGCCGGGGGCCGGTTCCGAACCGGGTGAAGCTCGGCTACTCCTCGGCGGTCGAAGCCTGGACGCGGCGGGAGGGTAACCATGTCCGGAGCCGCTCGGCTCCCGTCCGGACGCCGCCGCGCCGCGGCGGCCAGGGCCGCCCTCGGACTCGGACGCGGACGAGGCCTCGGGCTCGGACGCAGACTCGGACTCGGGCTCGGACGCAGGCTCGGGCTGGGCCTCGGGCTGGGCCTCGGGCTGGGCCTCGGACTTGGCCTCGGGCTCGGCTGCGCGACCGCGGTGAACCCGGTCTCGGGCCGGACGGAGCTCACGACCATGTCCCCCGAGCGCGAGATCGCGCTCGGGCGCCAGGCCTCCGTCCAGGTCGAGCGCGAGATCGGGCTCGTCCGCGACCCGAAGCTCACCCGCTACGTCGGCGAGATCGGCGAGCGCCTCGCGGCGGCCTCGCCGCGCCAGGACGTCACCTACCACTTCGCGGTGGCGGACATGGCCGAGGCGAACGCCTTCGCGCTGCCGGGGGGCTGGGTCTACGTCTCGCGCGGCCTGCTCGCGCTCGCCAACAGCGAGGACGAGCTCGCCAACGTGATCGGTCACGAGATCGGGCACGTCGCCGCCCGCCACGCGGCGCAGCGCGAGACGCGCTCGACGGGGGTCGGCCTGCTCTCGGCGCTCGGCTCGATCGCCGCGGCGGTGGTGGGTGGGCCGCAGGCGGCGCAGATGGTGGGCCAGCTCGGCCACGTGGCCGGTGCCGGGCTGATCGCGTCGTATAGCCGCGACCAGGAGCGGCAGGCGGACGTGGTCGGGCAGGACATCGCGGCGGAGGCGGGCTGGGATCCCGCCGGCATGGCGGGCTTCCTCGCGACGCTCGAGCGCGAGGGGCGGCTCGAGGCCCGGGGTGCCGGGCGCGCGCCGAGCTTCCTCGACTCGCACCCGGCGGCGGGCGAGCGCGCGCTGGCGGCGGGGCGGCGCGCGGAGCAGATGGGCGCGCACCGGAGCGCGCCGATCGCGCGCAGCCGGGCGGACTTCCTGCACCGGATCGAGGGCGTCCGCATCGGGCCCGACCCGCGCGAGGGCGTCTTCGAGGACACCCGCTTCCTGCACCCCGAGCTCGACTTCGCGATCGACTTCCCGCGCGGCTGGCAGACCCAGAACTCGCGCGAGGCGGTGGGCGCGATGGCGCCCCGGCAAGATGCGGTGGTGGTGCTCGAGTCGCAGGGTGGGCGCGAGCAGCCGGCGACGGCGGCGCGCCGCTGGCTCGCGTCCAACCCGGACACGCGGGTGGTCGACGGCGGCTCGCTGCAGCTCGGGCCCTGGCCGGCCTACCGGGCGCTCGTGGAGGCCCCGACCCAGCGCGGTCTCGCCGTTCTCTCGCTCACCTGGGTGGCGCACCCGAGCGGGACCTTCCGCCTGACCGGCATGACCGCACCCCCCGCGTGGCGCTACTACGCGCCGGTCTTCGACGCCGTCGCGCGCAGCCTGCGCCCGCTCTCGAGCGCCGAGCGGAGCGGGATCCGCGGCCTGCGCCTCGCGATCGCCGAGGCGCGCGGCGGCGAGACCCTGGCCCAGCTCGGCCGGCGCACCGGCAACCGCTGGAGCCTCGACGAGACCGCCGTCGCCAACGACCTCCCCCGCGACGCCCGCCTCGAGTCCGGCCGGCTCGTCAAGATCGCCCTCGCCACCCCGCTCGATTGAGGGGACCGCTCCCCGGGACTCAGGGGGCTTCGGTGGCGAGGTGGTCGATGGCGTGGACGGGAGGGGCGTCGCCGGCCATGAGGGGGGCGATGGCGGCGTACACGAGCTGCTGCTGCTGGAGGCGCGAGCGGCCGCGGAAGGCCTCGGCGACGACGCGCAGCTCGAAGTGGCCGGCGCCCGCGGCGCGCACCTCGACCACGGCGCCGGGCAGCGCACCCGCGATCGCGTCGCGCAGGCGCGTGCCGGTGGGGGCCTCGGTGTCGAGCATGCGAGGCATTCCGGCGGGCCTAGGAGCGCCCCGCCGGCGCGTTCGGGTTGTCGATGCGGAGCTCGTGGCCGCCCGGGGTCTCGACGTGGTCGATCACCAGGCCCTCGGCGCGCCCCGCGCTCGCCAGGTCGAGCAGGATCCGCACCCCGTTCGACTCGGCGGCGATCTCGCCCGGCTCCTCGGGCCCGAGGTAGGCCTCGTTCTGGAACGCGCGGTCGATGCGCAGGTGGATCTCCTTGCCGCCCGCGCGGGTCGCGGCGTCGCGCAGGAAGGCCGCCGCGGCGTCGCTCACGTGGAGGTTCGGCACGCGCCGCTCCGGCACCGGCACGCCGAGCTTCCCGTGCAGCTCGCCGCTCCCGTAGAGCTCCTTCACGATGTCGCAGCCGCCCAGGAACTCGCCCTTCACGTAGAGCTGCGGGATCGTCGGCCAGCTCGAGTAGGCCTTGATGCCGTCGCGGATCTCCGGGTCCGAGAGCACGTCCACCGTCGCGTACTCGGGGAGCAGCTCGTCGAGGATGCGCACGACGGTGGCCGAGAAGCCGCACTGGGGCTGGCGGCGGTCGCCCTTCATGAAGAGCACCACCGGGCCCGAGGCGATGGCGGCGTCGATGCGCTGGCGGGTCTGGTCGGACAGCATGACATCCTCTCCTGGCGCGGGGCCCGAGGGTAACGAACGCGACCCGCCTCGGCGCGGACCCAGATCCAGCTCGGCGCGGACCCCGCCCGGCGCGGCCCCGGCCGGGACGGACCCGATCGACGCCGCTACGATCCGCCGCACCTCGAGTGTCACCGGGAGCGTGGATGCCGATCGCCTGGCGCCGGACCGCTTGGCCCCACCTCCTGCTCCCCCTGCTCGCGGTCGCCCCCGCCTGCGGCCCCGAGGCTCCGGCGCCCCCCGCGCCTCCCGAGGTGCTGACCGTCGAGGCGGTGGCGCGCGACGTCCCGGAGATCAACGAGTGGCTCGGCACCACCGAGGGCTCGGTCGACGCCGAGATCCGCGCGCAGGTCTCGGGCTACCTGGTCTCGCGCGACTACCAGGAGGGCTCGCGGGTCGCGAAGGGCACCCTGCTCTTCCGCATCGACCCGCGCCCGTTCCGCGCCGCCCTCGACCAGGCGCGCGGCGACCTGGCGCGCGCGCAGGCCGCGCTCGAGCGCTCGCGCCTCGACGTGGCCCGCTACCGGCCGCTCGTGGCCGACGGCGCCGTGAGCCAGCAGGAGTTCGACAACGCCGTGCAGCGCGAGCTCGCCGACCAGGCCTCCGTGCAGTCGGCGAAGGCGGCCGCCGAGCGCGCCGGGATCGAGCTCGGCTTCACGGAGATCCGCGCGCCGATCGACGGCCTGGTCGGCATCGCCCAGCGCCAGCTCGGCGACTTCGTGGGGCCCAGCGATCCCCAGCCGCTCACCACGATCTCGCAGCTCGACCCGATCCAGGTCGAGTTCCCCGTGAGCGAGCAGGAGTACCTGCGCTTCGCCCAGGCCTTCCAGGAGGCGCTGCGCGAGGGCCACTTCCGCCCGGGCAGCCTCGAGCTGATCCTCGCCGACGGCAGCTCCTATCCCCACCGCGGCACCGGCTATCCGGCGGGCCGCGAGATCGACCCCCGCACCGGCACGATCACCGTGAAGGGCGTCTTCCCGAACCCCGACCAGCTCCTGCGCCCCGGGCAGTACGCGCGCATCCGCGTCGAGACGAACGTCCTGCGCGGCGCCGTCGTGGCGCCGCAGCGCGCGATCCAGGACCTCCAGGGCATCGGGCAGGTGGCGGTCGTCGGGGCCGACGCCAAGGTCGAGCTGCGCACGGTCGAGCTCGGGCCCGCCTGGGGCACCCTGCGCGTGCTCCGGAAGGGCGTGGCGCCGGGCGAGCGGCTGGTCGTCGAGGGCTTCCAGAAGGTCCGGCCCGGGATGGAGGTCGCGGCCCAGGAGGCTCCGGCCGAGCTCGCGGGCACGCCGGGCCCTCCGCCTCGCGTCGAGAGCCCCGCGGAGCCGGTGGCGGGCCTGCCCGAACGCGAGCCGCCGCCCGCCGCGACGCCGCCCGGTCCGGCCCCGGAGCCCTGAGGGGTGTCGTCGTTCTTCGTCCGGCGCCCGATCGTCGCGATCGTGATCTCGATCCTGACCGTGCTGCTCGGTCTCGTCGCCATCGTGCAGCTCCCGATCGCGCAGTTCCCCGACATCGCGCCGCCCGCGATCCAGCTCGCGACCACCTACGTCGGCGCCGACGCGCTCACCGCCGAGCAGGCGGTGGCGACGCCCATCGAGCAGCAGATGAGCGGCGTCGACGACTCGATCTACATGTACTCGGTGAACACCAACGCCGGGAACAGCACGCTCTACGTCTACTTCGAGGTCGGCACCGATCCCAACATCGACCAGGTGCTCTCCCAGATGCGCCAGTCGCAGGCGGAGTCGCAGCTCCCCGAGGACGTGCGCAGCTACGGGGTCACGATCAAGAAGTCGACCACGAGCCCGCTCGCGCTCTTCTCGCTCTACTCGCCGAACGGCACCTTCGACGCCGAGTTCCTCGCGAACTACGCGTACATCAACGTGAACGACCCGATGTCGCGCGTGTACGGCGTGGGCCAGGTCTCGATCTTCGGGGCCGGCCAGTACGCGATGCGCATGTGGGTCCGGCCCGACGTGCTCGCCCAGCGCGGCATCACGGTGCCCGAGATCGTCTCGGCGATCCAGCAGCAGAACCGGGTGAACCCGGCCGGCCAGGTCGGCAGCGAGCCGGTGCCCCCGGGCCAGGAGTTCACCTACACGGTGCGCGCGCAGGGCCGCCTCGTCGACGCGGAGGAGTTCGGCGACATCGTGGTGCGCGCGATGCCGGACGGCTCGGTGATCCGCGTGCGCGACGTGGCCCGCATCGAGCTCGGCGCCCAGTCCTACAACGTGACCGGCCGCCTGAACGGCAAGCCGGCGGCGATCGTCGCCATCTACCAGAAGCCCGGTTCCAACGCCCTGCAGTCGATCCGCGAGGCGCGGGCGCTGATGGAGGAGCTGAAGCAGCGCTTCCCGGCCGACCTCGACTACGAGGTCTCGCTCGACACCACGCTCGCGGTGAGCGAAGGCATCACGGAGATCCTGCACACGCTCTGGGAGGCGATCGTGCTGGTGATCCTGGTGGTGTTCGTGTTCCTGCAGGGCTGGCGCGCCACCCTGATCCCGCTGCTCGCGGTGCCGGTCTCGCTGATCGGCACCTTCGTCTTCTTCCCGCTCTTCGGCTTCTCGATCAACACGATCTCGCTGCTCGCCCTGGTGCTCGCGATCGGCATCGTGGTGGACGACGCGATCGTGGTGGTGGAGGCCGTCGAGCACCACATCGAGCACGGGCTCTCGCCGCGCGACGCCACCTTGAAGGCGATGTCCGAGGTGTCGGGCCCCGTCGTCGCGATCGCCCTGATCCTCACGGCCGTGTTCCTTCCCACCGCCTTCGTGCCCGGCATCACCGGCCGGATGTACCAGCAGTTCGCGGTGACGATCTCGATCTCGGTGCTGCTCTCGGCCTTCAACGCCCTGACCCTCTCGCCGGCGCTGGCGGCGCTGCTCCTGAAGCCCCGCAAGGAGGCGCGCGGCCCGCTCGGCGCCTTCTTCCGCTGGTTCAACCGCGTCTTCGGCCGCGTCACCGACGGCTACGTGCACGGGTGCAGCGTCCTGATCCGCAAGTCCGCGCGCGCCATGCTGCTGCTGCTGGGCGTGACGGTGCTCACCGGGCTCGTGGGCTCGCGCCTCCCGAGCGGCTTCCTGCCCGAGGAGGACCAGGGCTACCTCTACCTCGCCGTCCAGCTCCCGAACGCGGCGTCGCTCCAGCGCACCGACGTGGTGTGCCAGCAGATCGAACGGATCCTCGCCGAGACCCCGGGCGTCCACAGCTACAACACCGTCGTCGGCTTCAGCCTGCTCTCGACGGTGTACGCGACCTACAACGCCTTCTTCTTCGTCACCTTCGACGAGTGGGGCGAGCGCACCGCGCCGGACGAGCAGTACGCGGCCATCAAGGCCCACATCAACCGCGAGCTCGGGAAGCTCCCCGAGGCGATCGCCTTCGCGTTCCCGCCGCCGGCGATCGCCGGCGTCGGCACCGCCGGCGGCGTCACCTTCATGCTCGAGGACCGCTCGGGCGGGACCCCCGCGTTCCTGGCCGCCCAGACCCAGCGCTTCCTCGCGGAGGCCCGCAAGCGCCCCGAGATCGCGTCGGCGACCACGGTCTTCGTCGCCGACGTGCCCCAGCTCTTCGCCGACGTGGACCGCGACAAGACGCTCAAGCAGGGCGTCGCGATCGCAGACGTGTTCCAGACCCTCCAGGCCTTCATGGGCGGCTACTTCGTCAACTACTTCAACCGCTTCGGCCGCACCTGGCAGGTCTACGTGCAGGCCGAGGGCGAGTTCCGCACGCGCGCCGAGGACGTCGGCCAGTTCCGCGTGCTGAACGACGCGGGCGAGAGCGTGCCGCTCTCGGCGCTGGTCGAGATGAAGCCGACCGCGGGGCCCGAGTTCACGATGCGCTTCAACCAGTACCGGGCCGCGCAGATCAACGTGACCGCGAACGCGGGCTTCAGCTCCGCGCAGGTGATGCGGGCGCTCGAGCAGGTCTTCGCGGAGACCATGCCCCGCGAGATGGGCTTCGACTACAACGGCATGTCGTTCCAGGAGAAGGTGGCCCAGGAGGGCATCTCGGCCGGCGCCATCTTCGCGCTCTCGCTGCTGGTCGTGTTCCTGATCCTGGCCGCCCAGTACGAGAGCTGGTCGCTGCCCTTCAGCGTCCTGCTCGGGATCCCGATCGCGGTCTTCGGCGCCTTCCTGGCGCTCTGGCTGCGCGCCTTCGAGAACAGCCTGTTCGCGCAGATCGGCCTGGTCGCCCTGATCGGGCTCGCCGCGAAGAACGCGATCCTGATCGTCGAGTTCGCGAAGCTCGAGCACGAGCAGGGCAAGAGCGCCGCCGAGGCCGCGCTGGCCGGCGCGCGGCTGCGCCTGCGCCCGATCCTGATGACCGCCTTCGCCTTCATCCTGGGCGTGGTCCCGCTCGCCCTCTCCTCGGGCTCGGGGGCGGAGGCGCGCAAGCTGATCGGAACGACGGTGATCGGCGGGATGCTGGCCGCGTCGCTGCTCGCGATCTTCCTGATCCCGGTGTCGTTCTACGTCGTCGAGCGGCTCGCGGGCCGGAGCCGTGCGCCCGCCCCGGCGCCCGCGCCGCCGGCAGGCGATGCCACGCCGCCCGGCGGAGGGCACCCGTGACGCCGCGCGGCGCGCTCGCGGCGCTGCTCGCCGTGGCGCTCGCCGGCTGCGCCGTCGGCCCGCGCTACCGCCGTCCCGAGGGGGTGGCGCCTGCCGCCTACCGCGCGAGCGCCGAGGACCCGGCCTCGATCGCGGACCTGCCGTGGTTCGAGGTGTTCCGCGATCCCGTGCTGCGCGCGCACGTCGAGGAGGCGCTCGCGAACAATCGCGACCTGCTGGCCGCCGCCTCGCGGGTCGAGCAGGCGCGCGGCCTCGCCGCCGTGCAGCGCGGCGAGCTGTTTCCCGACGCCGGCTACGAGCTCGACGTCCATCGCGAGCACGACGCGACCTTCGGCTCGCCGACGCCCGACACCGGCACCGAGAGCCTCTACCTGGGCGTGCTGAACGCAGCCTGGGAGCTCGACGTGTGGGGCCGCATCCGGCGCGCCACCGAGGCCGCGCGCTCCGAGATGCTCGCCAGCGAGGCGTTCCGGCGCGGCATCGTCCTCTCCCTCGTGACCGGCGTCGCACAGGCCTATTTCGAGCTGCGCGAGCTCGACCTCGAGCTCGCGATCACGCGCCGGACCGTCGAGTCGTTCCGGGAGACCCGTGACCTCTTCGAGCGCCAGTTCCGCGGCGGCGTCACCTCCAAGCTCGACTACCTGCGCGGCGAGGCGGCGCTGGCGCAGGCCGCGGCGTCGCTCCCCGACCTCGAGCGGCGGATCGTCGCCAAGGAGAACGAGCTGTCGGTGCTGCTCGGCCGCCCCGCCGGCGAGATCGAGCGCGGCGCGGTGCTGACGGCGCAGGAGCTCCCGCCCGAGGTCCCGCCCGGGATCCCGTCGCAGCTCCTCGAGCGCCGGCCGGACGTGATCGAGGCCGAAGAGGTCCTGCACGCGGAGACGGCACGCATCGGCGAGGCCTTCGCCGGGTTCTTCCCCCGCATCGGACTCACCGCGGTGGCCGGCCGCACGAGCGGCGAGCTCGACTCGGCGCTCTCGGGCCCGAGCTTCTGGACGCTCGTCGGCAGCGCCGTCGGCCCGCTCTTCACCTTCGGCCGCACCTGGTACGGCTGGCGCGCGAGCGAGGCGGGCGCGCAGGCGGCGCTCCACGACTACCAGCAGTCGGTGCTGGTCGCCCTGCAGGACGTCTCGAACGCGCTGACGGCGCGCGAGAAGCTCGCCCAGATGCGCGTCGAGCAGGGGCGCGCGGTCGAGGCTCTCGGCGAATCGCTGCGCATCGCGCGGATCCGCTACGTCGGCGGGCTCGCCACCTACCTCGAGGTGCTCGACGCGCAGCAGCAGCTCTTCCCTGCCGAGCTCGACCTCGCGCGCACCCAGCGCGACGAGCTGAACGCGGTGGTGGCCCTCTATCGCGCGCTCGGCGGGGGCTGGCAGGAAGCGCCCCCCGCGCCGACCATCCCCCAGCCGCTCGCGCCCTGAGTCTCCCCGGCGGACCGGGCTTGGACGCCTGGTCCGCTCCTCCCCGAGAAAGCGAGGACCGCGATGACGAGAACCCATTCCCCGTTCGTTCCGAGCCGGACCAGCCGCGGCTACACGGCCCGATGACGCGCCGCCGATAGCGTCCCACCCGTGTCGGCGGATCGGAAGGAGAGCCCATGCCCACCCCGGAAGCACAGGGAGGAGGTCTCGGCTTCCTCGACTCCCTCGGCCGGCTGTTCCGAGCGAAACCCGAGCCGGCAGCCGCCCCCGGGCCGCAGAGCGGCTTTGCCCGGGTCGAAGCCGACTTCGAGGCCGCGATCCGGGGCCTGAACGAGCGCATCGAGGAGCAGCGCCGGGCGGGGGGCGCCACGAGCCTGGCGTCCCCCACCGCGCGCAAGCGGAGCGCCGAGGAGCTCGCCGCGGAGCGGGCGCAGCGCGTCGAGGCCGCGCATCGCGCGATGCGCGAGGACATCGAGCGGATGCACGGGGAGCTCGGCACGGGGCTCTCCGGGAGCGACCTCGACGCGATCCAGACGCTGCTCGGGGAGCTCGAGGTGATGGGGGCGGCCGGCAAGGGCTCGCACGAGCTCGTGCCGCGCGCTCGCCATGCGATCGCGGAGCGGCTGCGAGCGGAGGCCGGTGAGCTCGCGGTGGCGCGCGTGGTGGCGCTGCTCGGGGAGAAGGGACGGACCTGGCCCGACCCGAGCCGCCCCCCGGCGTCGGCCACGCCCGACGAGATCGAGAGCGCGCGCCGGCGGCGCCTGGCCGACGTGCGCAGGGCGTTCCTCGGCGAGGGGTTCGCGCGCACGGCCGAAAGCCTCCAGGGCGTCGTGAAGGGGTGGGGCGGCGACTATCCCGAGCGCGGCTCGCCCTTGTGGGAGGCGTGCGTGCTCGAGGGCGTGGCGGCCGGCATCCGGGGCCGGCTCGTGCGCGACTTCGTCGCGCTCCTGCGGCGCGACAGCGACTGGCTGCTGGCCCAGGTCGAGGCCGCGGTCGGCAAGGAGACCCGGACGCTCCAGGAGGCGATGGCGGGTGGGGTGCGCTCGGTCGAGCAGGCGAGCCGCGCGGTGCAGAGCGCGCTCGAGGTGGTCGACGAGGTGCTCCCGGCGATCGCCTGGGAGCGCATCCGCGACCAGCTTCCCGAGGCGCGTGGCGAGCAGGCGTAGCGCTCACGACTCCATCGAGACGATCGCCGGCGTGCGCCGCAGGGTGAGCGTGTCTCCGCCAACGTCCGGGACCGGCGCGCCGTCCACGGTGACGCGCGCGAGCGGGCGCGCGAGCGGCGGCCGCACCACGATGCCGCCCGGCGGTGGGCGCAGGCCGGGGCCGAGCTCGAGGCGCAGGGCGCCCGGCCCGCTCCGCCGCAGCGTGTAGGACAGGGATCCCCACCAGGTGGGCAGGCCCGCAACCGCCACCTCGCCGGCGTCGAGCCAGGCGTCCGAGACGCCGGCGGCGACGACCAGCGCGCCGTCCGCGGGGCGCTCGTAGGCGAACATCGCGAGCAGGGCCAGCACGTACTCGGCGCCGATCCAGGCATGGGGGACGTCGCCCAGGTGGCCGGGGCTTCTCGGGTCGCGCCAGGAGATCTCGGGCCACTGGTTCCAGGCGCGGGGGCGGCGGTCGCCGAGGAAGAAGGCGAGCAGCTCGTGCGCGTCGGCGCGCCGGCCGAGCCGGACGAGCGCCCCCAGGATGCGGATCTCGTAGGCGCTGTAGTTGTTCCACTCGATCTCGCCGCGGCGCCGGCGGCGCAGGCCGGCCAGGTACTCGTCGTAGGTGGCGGCCAGCACGCCCGGCGGCAGGCGCTCGGCGGCGTCGGTGGTCGTGAGCGCGGTGGCCGTGGCGGCCGGGTCGAAGTCGGCCCATTCGACCGAGCCGGGGACGTAGGCGAGGCCGCGCTCCTCGATCGTCGCCTCGATCGAGGCGTAGAGCGACGCGTGCAGCGCATCGCGCAGCGCTGCGAGCCGGAGGGCTTCCGCCTCCTCGCCGAGCGCGCGCGCGAGGTCGGCCGCGTCACCGATCCCGCGCAGGGCCCAGAAGTCGTCCCAGTAGGAGTGGACCGGCTGCGCGAGATAGCCCTCGTGGCTCGCGGACTCCGGCAGGATCCCGAAGCGGGCCCGCTGCTCGGGCGCCCGGTACTCCGGCGTGCAGCGCTGCGCCCGCAGCCCCTCGAGGTAGGCGACCGCCCGCTGCGCCGCAGGCCACAGGCGGCGCGCGAACGCGAGATCGCCGGTGAAGCGGGCGTACTCGACGAGCGTGAACACGAGCTGGCCGTGGCTGTCGTGCTCGGGCAGCCAGTCGGGACCGCTGCGGTCCACCGCGCAGGGGACGTTGCCGTCCGCGGCCTGGTGCGGCGCGTACCACGCGAGGAAGTCGCGCACCGGGCCGGCGCAGCCGATCCGCAGCAGCGCAGCCGACATGGTGGCGCCGTCGCGGATCCACGAGCGGGTGTAGCGGCGCGGGCCGGGCTGGAGCGCCGGGCCGTCGCGCACCGCCAGCACGTGGCCGGCGGCGGTGCGCAGCGCGTCCACGCAGCCCGCGTCGGCGGCCAGCGCGATCCGGACGCGCCCGAGGGCCTCGCCCCAGGCCTCCGTGACCTCCCGCAGCGTGCCGGCGGGCTCCGACCCGAGCGCCACCGGCCCGAGCGGCTCGCGCTCGACGAAGGGCACCGCGAGCTCGATCTCGCCCGCCGCGCCCGGCGCGAGCTCGAGCTCGAAGAGCAGCGCGCCGGAGGCGTGCGCGAAGGGGTCGGCGACCTCCGCGCGCGCGGGCAGCTCGCCGCGCGCGAGCGCGCGCAGGACGCCGCCCTGCTCGAAGGCCGCGGCGCCGAAGCCCGTGGGTGTCCCGAGCGGCCACACGCGCGCGATGCCGTCCACCTCGACGGCCCCGTCGCGCCACGCGAGCGTGCGGATCGGCGCCGTCCCGCCGATCCCCTGGAACGACTGCCAGGGCGGCGAGACCTGGAACGGTCGCAGCGCCACGAAGAGCCGCACCCGCGGCGTGTCCGCCGCCTCGTTCACGAGCCGGTAGCGCACGCGCGCCGCGGCGCCGGAGGCTTCCGCCACCGCGAAGGCCGTCGTCTCGAGCGACCAGCCGCGCCAGCGCCAGGTCACCGACGGGATCGGCAGCCAGCCCCGCGCCAGGGTGAGGTCGATCGCCGCGTCCGCCCAGGTGCCGAGCGTGCCCCCGGCGAACAGGAAGGGCTCGAGCGTGAAGCTGCCGCGGTCGGGCTCGAGCAGGCCCTCCTCGTTCAGGATCGCCGCCGTCGTCCCGCCGGCGACCCCGGCCGGCGTCCAGTACGACTGCTCGCGGTGCAGCCAGCGCGGATGCCGGCCGCGCGGCTCGCGGGCCGCGACGGCATGGAAGAACTCGGCGAGCGAGCGGGAGAACTCGAAGGGCTGCACCTCGAGGGAGCGGATCGCGAAGCCGCCGGCGCCCGCGGCGGGCTCGAGCAGGTGGAGCCGCAGATGGCGCGAGGAGCCGCCCGGCAGGTACACGTAGCTGCGCTCGCCCTCCGCCTGGCGCGCCGACCAGAGCGTCGCCCAGGAGGCGCCGTCGCCGGACGCCTGCACCTCGAAGGCACGCGGGGCACCCTCCTCGGCCCAGTCCACCACGAGCCCGCCGTACTCGTGCTCGCGGCCGAAGTCGAGCGCGAGCCACTGCGTGCCGCCGGCGCCGGGCGCGCTGCGCCAGCCGCTTCCCCCGGCGGCGAGCGCGCACTCCGGATCGCGGCCGGGTGCGGCACTCGAAGCCGTCGCGCGCGGCGGCCCGGCGAGCGAGCGGTCCTCGAAGCGCAGGTCGGCGATCCAGAGCGATCCGCGGCCGCCCGGCCCGGCGGCGATCGCGATCTCGAGCGCGCCGAGCTCGCGCAGCACCCCCCCGCCCGCAGGTCCCCAGGCAAACGCGACCTCGCTGCTGCGGATGCGCAGCGGCGTCCACTCGGCGGGGAGCTCGAAGGCGTCCCGGTGCCACCACCAGACGTTGCGGTTGCTGGGATCGGCGAGCTTGATCTCGAGCTTGTTGGCCGGCGCGGCGCCGCGCACGCGCAGGGCGAGCGCCCACGCGCTCGGCAGCGCGAGCGGAAGGCTCCTGCGTGCCACGACGAAGCCGCCGCCGCCGCGGAAGTCGTAGTCGAGGCGCATCGCCGCGCCGCCGTCCGGGCCCGCGCCGCTCGTGATCGCGAGCTGCGCCTCGCCCGAGGCCACGGCGCTCCACGCGGAGACGTCGCGGAAGTCGTCGAGGAGCGCGTCCGTCATCCGAGCTCGATCGTGAGCTCGCCGGCTCCGCTCCGCAGGCGCTCGCGCAGCTCCTCGGCGGCGACGACGGCGCCGCCCTCGCGGTAGGGATTGGCTTCCCGTGCGAAGCGAAGTGGAGATCCGTTCCAGGTGAGCCGCACCGGCCCGTAGCCGCGCGCGCCCACCTGATAGCGCACGCGCACGGACTGCCCGAAGAGCTCGACGCCCGCGCACAGCCCGTCGAGCGCCCGCGCGAGTACGGGATCGAAGACCACCCCGGAGCGCCGCAGGCGCAGGCCGAGGAGGCGCTGGCGGAGCAGGCTCACCGCGATCCCGGCGCCGCTCGAGTACACCCGCCAGCCCCCTTCGACGGCCACGGCGCCGGTCCGGACCGCGTCGTAGCCCGCCGAGGCGGCGTAGCGATCGGGGAAGTCCGCGTCCGAGCTCGACGTGTAGCAGTTGGCCTGGCGCAGCCGCGCGCTCGGCACGACCTCGCGCAGGCCGGCGGACAGGGCCTGACGCAGCGCGAGGTGGAAGGCCTCGGCGTCGCCCAGGTGCGCCATCGCCTCCGCGTAGCGCAGGTGCGCATGCGTGTACATGATGCCGATCTCGCGGCCGAAGAAGGTGCTGGTCTCGGCGCGCTGGAAGCGGCGCTGGGTGCCGCCCCGGTACGGGAACGGCCGGTCGAAGAGCCGCGCGCCGTCGGCGGCGAGCAGGTGGCGGCGGATCACCGCTCCGTGTCGGGCTGCCTGCTCGGGGGTGAAGAGCCCGGCCAGGATCGCGTGGACCATCGGGAGCAGGCTGTAGTGGACGTCGCCCTCCCGGTCGCGCGGGTGGATCCAGTGCTCGACGGCCCCGTCGGGGCGGAAGCGCGCGAAGCCGGCGACGACCCCGTCCGCGACCAGGAGCCGCTGGAAGTCGTCGCGGATCGGGCCGAGGGAGGCCTCGAGCGGGGCGGCGAGCGCACTCCGGTCCACGCTGCGCAGCGCCTCGGCGAGGGTGGCGAGGGTCTGGTGGTGGAGCGTCACCGTCCAGGCGCTGCAGAGCTGCTCGGCGAGCGCGGGATCGGCCGGCTGGAGCGAGTCGTTCCAGTCGCCGTGACCGTAGGCCGCGAGCCGCGTGCCCGGGATCACGCGCCGCTCGATCAGCGCGAGCGCGCGCTCGACGTGGCCGAGCAGGGTCGCGCGCTCGGCGCGGGCCTCCCCCTCCGGGTGGAAGAAGGGCAGCTCCTCGTCGAGCAGCGCCGCGTCCTCCGAGGCCAGCAGGTACCTGGCGAGCGCCAGGAGCGGCCAGAAGACGATGTCGCCGTGCGAGTCCCCGGGGCGGATCGAGCGCTCGCGCTCGAAGAACATGAACCACTGCGGCCAGTCGCCGTCCGGGTCCTGGTTGCGGAAGACGGTGCGGAGCAGCGCGCGCACCGGCTCCACGCGCCCGAGCCCGAGCAGCAGCTCGACGGGCCCCTGGCACACGTCGCGCGTGCCCCAGCCCCCGCCCGAGTACTGCTCGAGGCCACGGGGAGCCAGGTGGTGGATCCACGCGTCGTGCGCGAGCCAGGGCAGGACGGCTTCGAGCCGCTCGCTCTCGGCGGGCGCCGGCGCCTCGAGCGTGAGCCCGCCCGTCAGGTCGCGCCAGAAGCGCCCGGCCTGCGCCGCGTCGGCCGCGTGGCGCTCCTCGACCGCTCCGGGCGGCACCGGCATCACGAGCTGCCCGGTGATGCGCAGGGCCAGGGACGCGGCCGGCGCCGTCACCAGCGTGAGGAAGGGCTGTCCACGCGAGCGGCCGTCGGCGAAGAGCAGCTCGTCGCCGCCGATGCGATCGATCGGCGTGTCCGGTGTCGGGTCGATGCGGAAGCCACCACCAGGGAAACGGCGGCCGAGGTCCGTGTCCGGCAGCAGGGCGATCGCCACGCCCTGCGCGTCGCGCGTCCAGCGCGCGGCGACGGCGTCGGCGCCGTCGTCGCCGTTCACCGCGAGGTGGTGGGAGACCAGGAAGCGGCAGGGGGATCCCGCCAGGACGCGTGCGGCCAGCCACAGCTCGTGGCGGTCGGTCGGCGCCCAGCTCCGGACCTCGAGCAGGCCCGCCGCGTGCTGGTACCACCAGGTGGCGCTGCTCGGGGTCATCGCGAAGGCCGACGGCACCCCGAGCAGCCGCCAGCCCTCGCCCGCGTCGACGAAGATCCGTTGTCCGTGCGAGCGGAACAGGCCGAGGTACGAGTGGGTCGTCGAGAGCAGGCGTCCGATGCTGACGTGGCCCTGCGTCACCATGGAGTGGAAGACGCCGCCCATCCAGACCGTGGTCGTGAGCGAGGCCTCGTCGGGCTCGAGCCGCTCGCCGGTGCGCAGGATCTGCCCGTGCGGGCGCAGGCTCGCGCGCTCCTTGGCCGGCAGGACGACGTGCGCGCCGCCGCCCGTGAAGAACGACAGCAGGCGGCCGCCGTCCTCCTCGACCGCACGGCGCTCGCTCCCGCAACGGGCGGCGAGCGCGGCAGGCTCGAGGTCGTGCACCGCGAGCACGGGCTGCTCGCTGAAGAGGGTGACGGCGGGTGGCGCGGCGGAGGGTGCCGTGCGCTCGCCGGGGGGCGCGGCCTCCGGGAGCGCCAGCGCGCGGTCGGCGAACGCGAGATCGCCGGCCGAGCTCGCGTCCGGGTGGTCCGGCTCGAGCCAGGCGAAGAAGCCGAGCGTCGCGCGCGCGCCGGGGGCGAGGCGCAGCGGCTCGTCCTGGATCCCCGCGAGCGAGTGCTCGTGCTGGTGGCGCACGCCCGGAAGGCCGGCGCCGGCGAGAGCTGCCGGCGCGTCCCCTGCGCGGGTCGAGAGACCGTGGAGCTGGATCGCGTCCGTGCAGAAGCTCGCCGCCCGGGCCAGCGAGCCGGTCACGAGCCAGGGGTGGCGCCCCCCGATCGCGAGGTTCTGCCGCACCGCCAGGACCACGCCGTGCCCGGGGTGGTCGAGCGGCGTGTAGTCGACGTACTGGCTCACGTAGTACTCGTTGAGCCGCACGGCCCCGTAGTCCGCGAGCGCCAGATCCTGCACGTGCACGAGGTCGATCGTCGCCACCGTGGCTCCCGCGTTCTCGAGCGCCACGTGCCAGAACCAGGCCGGCGCCGACCCGGCGAGCACGAGCGCCACCCGGAAGCGCAGGCCCGACCACTCGCCCGTGACCTCGAGCCCGCGCTCGTCGAGCCGGACCCGGCCGGGGCTGCGGGGCCCGAGGAGCGGCGTCCAGGCACCGGCCTCGTCCCGGCGGCGCAGGAACAGGTTCGCGGGCCCGCCCTCGAGCGCGTTGCCGGGGAACAGGTTCACGATCACGTCGCGGTGGTCGATGCGCCGGAGCGAGCCGTTCGCGTGGACCTCCGCCACGAGCCCGGAGGGGCTCGCGATCCGGACCGGGCCGGGCGTGCTCATGCGCTGCGGCTCGCCTGGGCGAGGGGCCGCCAGACCCAGCGGCCGCCCTCGCCGATCTCGAGCTGGGCATCGTGGTGCGCGGCGAGCGCCGCGTCGCGCTCGAAGGTGACGACGGTGATCGCCGACTCCGCGAGCAGCGCGCAGGTACGCTCCACGAGCTCGCGCGGCAGCAGGGTCGCGGGGCGATCGAGGACCGCGAAGCGCGGCTTCGCCAGCACGATCCTCGCGAAGCCGAGGAGCTGCTGCTCGCCGAGCGACAGCAGGTCGTCCCAGTCCTGCTCGGCGTCGAGCCCTCCGCTCCGGGCGAACACCCCGTCGACCCCGAGCGCCCGCAGCACCTCGGCGATGCGCGCGTCGGAGATCGCCTGCTCCTGCCCGGTCTGCACCAGCGCCTCGCGCAGGGTTCCCGGCGGCAGATAGGGCCGCTCGGGCACGAACAGGATCGTGCCCGGCGGCGGCCGCACGATGCGCCCCTCGCCCGCGTTCCAGAGCCTGGCCGTCGCCCGGAACAGGGCGAAGCGCGCGGCCTCGTTCGGCCCCGTGACGAGCACGCGGGTGCCGGAGCGCACCGAGGCCGACAGCCCGGCGAGCAGCACCGTCCCGTCGTGCGGCGAGCGCAGCGTGAGCTCCTGCCAGGCGATCCCGTCCCCGCCGTCGTCGTGCACGATGCCCCGGGCGCCGTCGGCGGCCACCTCCTCGACGCTCTCGGCGAAGACCCCGAGGCGCGCCAGCACGACGGCGTACGACGAGATCTGCTGGAACTGCGTGACGATCAGCGAGAAGGCGCCGATCAGGGTCGAGAAGGCCATCGAGGACTGGGTGATCACCCCGAACTCGACGTGTCCCCCGATGAAGAGCGGCGCCACGATCAGGACCGGGATGATCTGGATCAGGTAGTTGTAGCCCGTCGTGAAGAAGCCGAGGTTGCGGTTCACCGCGATGATCCGCCTCGTGTTGGCGACCAGCGCGTCGACCCGCTTCCCCAGGCGCGCGCCGAGCCGGCCCTCGCGGTGCAGGAGCGCCACCGACTCGGCGTTCTCGCGCACGTGGACGAGGCTCGCGCGCAGGTCCGCCTCGCGGTCGGACTGCTGGTAGTTGAGCCAGATCAGGGGCCTCCCGAACAGGACCGTGAGCCCCGAGCCGAGCGCGGCGTACGCCACCGCCGTGCCGAAGAGCAGCGGGCTGATCGACCACAGGACGCCGGAGAAGGCGACGATCGTGAAGGTCGCGTTGAGCAGGATCAGCAGGAGCGAGAGCGTGGTGGCCGTGAAGGTCCGGACGTCCTCGGCGATCCGCTGGTCCGGATTCGGAAGCTCGTCGTGCTCGCGCAGCCAGTAGTAGGTGTCGTCGTGCAGGTAGCGCTCGATCAGCCCCCGCGTGAGCCAGGCGCGCCACAGCAGGCCCAGCCGCTGCTCGCAGAAGCTGTAGATCACCGCGGCCACCGTGGACGCCGCGAAGACGCCGACGTAGAGCAGGGCCTCGAACAGGAAGCCCGACTTGCTGCGCGCCTCGATCGCGGTCATGAAGTCGCGGCCGACGTAGCTGTTCACCACGTTCAGGCCGTTGATCGCGACCAACAGCGCGAGGAGCGCCAGGAACAGGGCCCGGGCCCGCCCCCCGACCTCCGACCTGACGAACCTCCAGGTCGCGCGGCGCCAGCGCTGCCAGGTGAGTCGATCGAGCGGGATCCGGCGGCCTTCCATCGTCCCCTTCCCCGGCGACGAAGCGCGCCGGAGCCTAGCCCCCCGGCCGGCGCCCGGCCGCGAGCTTCAGGAGGGCCACCGCCACCCGTCGAGCTCGGGCTTGTCGACGCCCCACTCGTAGGCGTAGCTCTGGCATTCGATCTGCATGCTGCGCAGCGCCTCCTTGGCGTGCGCGCCGGCGACCCGGAGCCCGGGCACGCGGTCGATCACGTCGATCGCGAGGCTGAAGCGGTCGATCTGGTTCTGGATCGCGAGGTCGAGGGGCGTGTTGATGCTGCCCTTCTCCTTGTAGCCGCGGACGTGCAGGTTCCGGTGGTTGGTGCGCCGGTAGGCGAGCCGGTGGATCAGCCAGGGATAGCCGTGGAAGTTGAAGATGATCGGCCGGTCCACGGTGAAGAGGCTGTCGAAGTCGCGGTCCGCGAGGCCGTGCGGGTGCTCGCTGGAAGGCGTCAGCTTGTAGAGGTCCACCACGTTGACGAAGCGGATCTTGAGCGCGGGGAAGTGCTCCCGGAGCAGCACCACCGCCGCCAGCGCCTCCTTGGTCGGGATGTCGCCCGCGCACGCCATCACGACGTCGGGCTCCTCGCCCTCGTCGTTGCTCGCCTGGCGCCAGATGCTGACGCCCTTGGCGCAGTGCACGATGGCCTCGTCCATCGTCATGTACTGGAGGTGCTTCTGCTTGTCGGCGACGATGACGTTGATCTCGTTCGTGCTGCGCAGGCAGCGGTCGGCGATGCACAGCAGCGTGTTCACGTCGGGCGGCAGGTAGATCCGGCACACGTCGGGGCTCTTGTTCACGACCACGTCGAGGAAGCCCGGGTCCTGGTGCGTGAAGCCGTTGTGGTCCTGGCGCCAGACC
The DNA here is from genome assembly GCA_035063765.1 of Deltaproteobacteria bacterium. Classification (NCBI taxonomy): domain Bacteria; kingdom Pseudomonadati; phylum Myxococcota; class Myxococcia; species Deltaproteobacteria bacterium. The sequence continues at coordinate 53,989 of JAPSFT010000010.1, read as the reverse complement.
GTCGAGGTGATCAGCAGGTTCAGCGACGACACCGGCGCGCGCCACGGCTGCTCGCGCGAGGCGGCGAGCCACTTCGCGTGCTGGTTGAACATCGAGTCGATGACGTGGGCGAAGGCCTCGTAGGTCGAGAGGAAGCCGTGGCGGCCGGTCAGCAGGTAGCCCTCGAGCCAGCCCTCGAGGGTGTGCTCGGAGAGCATCTCGAGGACGCGCCCGTCGGGCGCCAGCTCGCCGCCGTCGGCGTCCTCGGGCAGGGAGTCGGCGAGCCAGAGCTTCTTGCTCACCTCGTAGATCGCGTCGAGCTTGTTCGAGGTGTTCTCGTCGGGCCCGAAGACCCGGAAGGTGTCCGGGTTCGAGCGCATCACGTCGCGCAGCAGGCGCCCGAGCGGGCGGGTGTTCTCCGCCGTCACCTGGCCGGGCGCCTCGAGCTCGATCGCGTAGTCGCGGAAGTCGGGCATGCGCAGCGCCTTGCGCAGCAGGCCGCCGTTGGCGTGCGGGTTGGCGCTCATGCGCCGGCGCCCGGCCGGCGCCAGCGCGCGCAGCTCGGCGACCAGCCGCCCGCTCGCGTCGAAGAGCTCCTCGGGCCGGTAGCTGCGCAGCCACTCCTCGAGCTGCTTCAAGTGCGCGGGGTTCTCCCGGACGCCTGCGAGCGGGACCTGGTGCGCGCGCCAGGAGCCCTCGACCTTGTGACCGTCCACCTCCTTCGGGCCGGTCCACCCCTTCGGGCTGCGCAGCACGATCATCGGCCAGCGGGCCCGCAGCGCCCTGCCGCTCGCGCGCGCCTCCTCCTGGATGCGGCGGATCTCGAGCACGCACTCCTCGAGGGTCGCCGCCATCGCCTGGTGCATGCGCTCGGGCTCGTGGCCCTCGACGAAGCGCGGGCTCCAGCCGTAGCCCCGGAACAGGCTCTCCAGCTCGTCGTGGGAGATGCGGGCGAGCAGGGTCGGGTTGTTGATCTTGTAGCCGTTCAGGTGGAGGATCGGGAGCACCGCGCCGTCGCGGATCGGGTTCAGGAACTTGGTCGAGTGCCACGAGGTGGCCAGCGGCCCGGTCTCGGCCTCGCCGTCGCCGACCACCACCGCGACGAGCAGATCGGGGTTGTCGAAGGCCGCCCCGAACGCGTGCGACACCGAGTAGCCGAGCTCGCCGCCCTCGTGGATCGAGCCGGGCGTCTCCGGGGTGCAGTGGCTGCCGATCCCGCCCGGGAACGAGAACTCCTCGAGGAAGGCCCGCATCCCGTCCAGGTCCTCGCTCTTGTTCGGGAACACCTCCGAGTAGGTCCCCTCGAGGTAGACGGGCGCGAGGACGCCGGGCGCGCCGTGCCCCGGGCCGGCCAGGAAGATCGCGTCGAGGTCGTACTTGCGGATCAGCCGGTTCAGGTGCACGTAGGCGAAGGAGAGGCCCGGGCTCGCCCCCCAGTGGCCGAGCAGGCGCTGCTTGATGTGCTCGCGCTGGAGGGGCTCGCGCAGCAGGGGGTTGTCGCGCAGGTAGATCATCCCGGCGGCGAGGTAGTTGCAGGCGCGCCAGTACGCGTCCGTCCTGCGCAGCTCGTCCGCCGAGAGCGCGGTGCCCTCGGGTGTCTCTCGCCGCGGATCGGTGTAGGTGCGAACCATCTGCTCCTCCGTTCGGATCCCGGACGGACCGGACATCGCCTCGGGGCCCATGACGCTCCTGCGTAGTATGCTGGGAGACGCTCCATGCCTTGTCGACCCCGGCCCCGGTCCCTCAGGAGGCGATGGATTTGCGCTGGATGCTGCTGCTCGCGCCCGTCGCGCTCGTCCTCGACGCCCTCGGGACGATGCCGGCACCGGCGGTCTTCTTCTGCGCCGCCCTGGCGATCGCACCGCTCGCGATGCGGATCGTGGAGAGCACCGAGGCGATCGCGGTCCGCACCGGTCCCGCCGTGGGCGGCCTGCTGAACGCGACCTTCGGCAACCTGCCCGAGCTGATCATCGCGGTGGTCGCCCTGCGCGCCGGGATGATCGAGCTGGTGCGAGCGTCCCTGGTGGGCGCGCTGCTCGCGAACCTGCTCCTCGGTCTCGGCCTGTCCTTCCTGCTCGGCGGCCTGCGCTACCACGCGCAGGACTACAACCCGCTCGCCGCGCGCTCCTACGCCTCGATGATGCTGCTGGCGGTGATCAGCATGGCGGTGCCGAGCGGCTTCCACCGCTTCTTCGGGGCCGAGCAGGGCTTCCGCCACACGGGGGTGCTCGACACGAGCGTCGCGGTCGTCCTGCTCGCCACCTACGGGCTCTACCTCCTCTACCAGCTCCGCACCCACAGCGAGACCTTCTCGAAGCACGAGGGCCCCCCACCGGGCGAGCCCGCCGCAGGAACGCACGCGAGCGTGCAGCGCGCCCTGCTGCTGCTGGTGGCGGCCTCCCTCGGCGCCGCCTGGCTCAGCGAGGTGCTGGTCGGCGCCGCCGAGGCGACCGGCCACGCCCTCGGGATGTCGCCGACCTTCCTCGGGCTCGTCGTGCTGGCGGCCGTCGGCGGCGCGGCGGAGATCGGCTCGGCGGTGGCGATGGGGCGGCGCAACGAGATGGACCTCTCGATCGGCATCGCGCTCGGCTCGTGCATCCAGATCGCGCTCTTCGTGGCGCCGCTCCTCGTGCTGCTCGGCGGCCTGATCGGCCCGCAGCCCTTCTCGCTCTCCTTCACGCGGGGCGAGATGGGGTTCCTGTTCGTCTCGGTGCTGCTCGGCGGCCTGGTGGCCTCCGACGGGCGATCGAACTGGTTCAAGGGCGTGCAGCTCCTGGCGGTCTACGTGCTGCTCGCCCTGGTCTGCTACCTCGTGCCCTCGGTCTCCCCCTAGGACCTCGCATGCTGGGCTCCCTGCTCGAGCGCTATCGCCGCCGCCGCTTCGCCTGGCTGTTCGGGGCGCTGCTCGCGACGCTCGGCGCGCAGCCGGTTCTCGAGACCTTCGGCTCGGACGGGAACGTCTTCGAGCTGCTGGTCGGCGTGAGCCTGTGCGTCGCCGCGCTCGGGCTCGCCCGCGAGCCCGGCATGCGCTGGCTGGTGGCGGCGGCGGCCGCCCTGGTGGCCGTGCAGGGCATCCAGGCCGTGCTGGGGGCGGCACCCGCGCAGACCGCCGGCGCGCTGCTCTGGCCGGCGGGCTTCGCGCTGGCCGCGACCGCCAGCGTGCGGCATGCCTTCGCCTCCGGCCGGGTGGACGGCGAGCGGATCTTCGCGGCGCTCGACGCCTACCTGCTCGTCGCGATCCTCTTCGGCGTCGGCTACCGGGCGATCGATCGATGGCGACCCGGCTCGTTCGCCGGCGACGTCGGGGCGGACGGGCTGGGCCTCCAGGATGCCGTGTACCTGAGCTTCGTCACGATCGCGTCCCTCGGCTACGGCGACCTGGTGCCGAAGAGCGCGGCGGCGCGGGGCCTCGTGATCGTCGAGGCGGTGGGGGGCCAGATGTACATCGCGGTCCTGCTCGCGCGTCTCGTGAGCCTCTATGCGCGGGAGCGGGAGCCCCGGGCTTGAGCCTCCGCTCCGGCTGCCCTACACGCTGCGCACGATGAGCGACGACCCGACCTGCTTCGACCGGCCCGACGCCGTCCCGCTGAGCGACGAGGAGGCCACGGCTGCGCTCTTGCAGGGCGCCGTGAAGGGCCTCTGGGAGGTCGTCGGCCAGCTCACCCGGCTCCGCCGCTCCCGGCGCTCCCGCTACCGCGTCTCGATCTTCGGCTCCGCCCGGATCGCCCCGGGCACGGCTGCGTACGAGCAGGTGGCCCGGCTCGCGGCGGAGCTCACGCGCATGGGATGCGACGTCATCACCGGAGGCGGCCCCGGCCTGATGCAGGCGGCCAACGAAGGGGCTGCCAAAGCCGGTTCCGGACGCCCCGAGGGATCGGTCGGGATCCGCATCACGCTGCCCTTCGAGCAGCACGTGAATCCCTTCGTCGGGGATGCCTACGAGCACCGGACCTTCTTCACGCGCCTCCACCACTTCGCGCTGCTCTCGGACGCCTTCGTCGTGGTGCCCGGAGGGATCGGGACCCTGCTCGAGCTGTCGATGGCCTGGCAGCTCCTCCAGGTCCGGCAGCTCCACGACGTGCCCTTGATCCTGGTCGGGAAGATGTGGCCCGAGCTGATCGCGTGGGCGAGGCGATCGATGCTGGCCGAGGGGAGCGAGCTCGCCGGGGCGGCGGACCTCGACCTCCCGCAGTGCGCCACGGGCGTCGAGGACACCGTGGAGCGGATCCGGGCAGGCCGCGAACGATGGCTCCGCGCGCAGGAGCCCTCGCCCCGGGGCCGGTGATCAGTCGGCGATCCAGCCCCGCTCGCGGTAGGCGCGCACGATCCGCTCCGCGAGCTCCCGCCCGGTGCGCCGGGCGTCCGCCTCGGCGCTGGTCAGGAACAGCTCGCTCACGGTCGTGGTGCCCGCGGCGACGACGGCGGCCGTGGCCGCCGTTCCGGCCGCGGCCCCCGCGCCGAGGGTCACCGCGGCACCCGGCTTGCGGCCGCTCTTCGCCGTGGTCTCGGCCTCGGCGATGAGCTGGCCGTCCATCCAGGCCTGGGCGCGCGTGCGCACCTCGCTCGCGCCCGCGCCGAAGCCGACCAGCGTGCGCATGGTCTGGTTGCCCTCGTCCAGGGTCAGGAACTTGCCCGCGATCACGAGCGTGGTCGGCGTGAGCGACACGCGGCCCGAGGAGCGCTGGGCGGGCAGGCCGGCTTCGCGGAGCTTCTTCGTCAGCTCGTCGGCCAGGGCGTCGGCCGCTGCGCGGCCGAGCTGGAGCTCCTCGCTGCTCGTCACCTCGCCGGTCGCCTCGCGCGCGATCGTCGGGCCGATCCCCCGGTCGAGATCGACGTCCGCCATCGTCACGGCGAAGGTGCGCACGAGGATGCGATCGGGCTTCGCGAGCACACCGGCGCGCCGGGTCTGCTCCACGTTGGTGGACGCACAGCCGGCGGCCAGTGCGGCCACGGACAGGCACGCCACCCCTACGGACGCTCGCACGAGCCGTCGCATCGGATCCCCCCTTCGGCCGGCATCGTATCGGCTCGCGGCGCGGCTCGCACCGCCATGGGTGCCGGATCGAATCTGCACGCGAAGACCTGTGCCCACGATCCGTATCGAGCACGGCTTCCCGCATTGCCGAAGCCCGCGGCTGCTCCTCGCCGAGGTCGCTGGCCGCGGCGGCGGCGCGCTCGTACCGGTCCGGCCGTGTCGCAGCGGCCACGGGCTCCGGGCGGTGCGGCTGCGGTAGCCTCCTCGCCGTCGCCGGGAGGATCACAGGTGCGGGAGCGGCATGCGTGGCTCGTCGGAACCGTGGGGCTCTGGGCGGTGTTGGCCGTCGCGACGGCGCGACCGTCCGCAGGAGCGCCGGAAGCGCGCCCGGCGGCGGCCGAGATCATCCGGCTCACGGTCCGGGAGGGACACGAGACCCAGATCGAGGAGTTCCTCGCCCGGCTGGCGGAGGCCGCCCGGCGCACGAAGGCGCCGGTCCGCTGGCGTGTCCACCGGCGGGTGGACGGCGAGCGCCCGCTCTACGTGCTCGTGCTGCAGGCCCCGAGCGCCGAGCAGCTCGAGGCCTGGAGCAGCCTCGACGCGAGCTCGACGCTGCAGGCCGCGTATGGCGGCGACGAGGCGCAGCGCCTCCTCGCTCTGCGCGAAGCGGCGCTGGAGGGCATGCAGCGCGAGCGCTTCCTCGCGCAGCCCGCGCTCGGCTTCGACGACTGAGTCACGACCCGGCGTGCTCCGCGGGCGCGCGCTCGGCGATCACGAGCAGGCCCGCGCGCAGCCCGGGGGCGACCTTCGGGTTCGGGAACACGATCCGCTCGCCGGGCTCGGCGATCCAGGTGGTGTCGCCGTCGCAGGCGATCGGCTCGCCCGGCGCGAGCGGCGTGAAGTTCGGGGCGTCGGGTGGGATCGTGAGCCGGAAGCCGTCGCTCTGCTTGAGGAGCTCGCGGCGCACGCGATAGACCACGGGCGCCGGCGCGGCGGGCGGCAGGGGTGCGCCCGCGATCAGCGCGCGGACGCCGCCCCCGGCGGCCGCCAGCTCGCCCGCCGCCCCTTCGCCGAGCGCCCGCACGCGGCCGAGCTCGAGCGTGTAGGCCTCGCAGCCGTGGGCGCGCGCGGTATGGCCCGTGAAGGTGGGCGACGGCAGGCTGCTGCGGACCAGCGCGTCGATCCCGAGGCCCGCGAGCAGGCGCAGCGCGGCGGGCGGGAGCGCGGCGGCCTCGTCGAGCGGGTGGACGGCGAAGCTCGGGTGCAGCGAGGCGCGGATCGCGCTGTGGAGGTCGAGGTGGAGGGCGCCCGGGTGGCGCGCGCAGAACGCCCCGGCCGCGGCCTCGAGGGCCGCCGCGCGGGGCGCGTCGCGGGCGTCGCGGCGCGCGCCGTGGCGGCCGCCGAAGAGGCGGTTGAGATCGTGGTCGAGGTAGCGGAGCCCGGCGCGCAGCGCGCCGAGGTTGCCGAGCGCCAGGAGGACGGGCGCGCCGACCGGGAGCGCGCCCGCCGCGATCGCGTCGGCCGCCGCGCACAGGAGCTCGACGGGCGCGGTCTCGTCGCCGTGGACGCCGGCCGAGAGGAGGAGCGGCCGCGCGTCCCTCGCTCCGCCTGCGGGCTCGATCCGCCAGATCGCGGGCCCGAGCCGCTCGATGGCGGCGCCCGACGGCGCGCGGGCCGGGAGCGCCGCGTCGTCGCCGGCGAGCACGGCGGCGAGCAGGCCCGTCATGCCTGCTGGAACGGGTAGAGGGCGCCGAGACCCAGGATGGCGGTCAGCTCGTCGAGGGCGGTCCGGCACTCGTCGAGGAGCGCCGGGTCGGCGAGCTCCCGGGCGGTGAGCCGGTCGCGGTGGTGGCGGCCGATCCAGGCGACGAGGCGGGCGTCGAGCGCGTCGTCGAGCCAGACCCCGGGCGCGACGGCGGCCGCGCGCTCGCCGTCGAGCACCACGCGCAGGCGCAGGCAGGCCGGGCCGCCGCCGTTGCGCATCGACTGGCGCAGGTCGAAGGTGAGGACCTCGGCGACCGGGCCGCCCGAGGCGAGCAGCTCCTCGAGCCATTGCCACACGCGCGGGCTCCGCCGGCACTCCTCGGGCGCGACCAGCAGCATGCGGCCGTCGGGGCGCGCGAGGAGCTGGCTGTTGAAGAGGTAGCTCGCGACGGCGTCGCCGAGCCCGAGCGCCGCGTCCGGCACCTCGATCGCCCGCAGCGGCACGGGGTCGAGCGCCCGCCGCAGCTCGTCGAGCACGCGCGCGCGCTCGCGGAAGGCGCGCTCGTGGAAGAAGAGCACGTCGCGGCTCCCGACGGCGACCACGTCGTTGTGGAAGGCGCCCGCGTCGATCGCGTCCGGGGCCTGCGCGGCGAAGACGGTGCGCGCCGGGTCGAGCCCGTGCAGGCGGGCGATCGCCTCACCGGCCTCGCGCGCCTGGCGCGCCGGATAGCGGAGCGGCGCGGGCTCGCCCGCGGCGGCCGAGCGCCCGTACACGAAGAGCTCGACGCCGGGGGCGCCCTCGTCTCCACACAGCCGCGTGTGATTGGCCGCGCCCTCGTCGGCGAGGGCGGGGCCGGCCGGCAGCGGCGCGTGGTGCGCGAAGGCAGCGCCTTCCGGGAAGATCGCGCGCAGGACGCGGGCGGTGGTCGGCGCCTCGATCGAGCGGTGCAGGTGGCTGCACAGGTTCGCGGGGGTGAAGTGGGTGCGGCCGTCGGCGGTGTCGGGTCCGGGGCTCACGGTGGCGGCGTTCGCGGCCCACATGGCGGACGCCGAGCCTGCCTGCGCGAGGAGGCCCGGCGCCTCGGCGGCGGCTCTTCGCAGCACGGCCGCGTCGTCCCCCGTGAAGCCCACGCGCCGCAGCAGCAAGAGGTCGGGGCGCTCGTGCGGGGGCAGGACGCCCTGGCGGAAGCCGCGCCGGGCGAGCGCGCGCATCTTCGCGAGCCCCTGGAGCGCCGCTTCGCGCGGGCTCGACACGAGCCCGGCGTGGCGCTCGGAGGCCAGGTTGCCGAAGGAGAGCCCTCCGTAGTGGTGGGTGGTCCCGACCAGCCCGTCGAAGTTCGCCTCGAAGGCGCTCATCGCGGCTCGCCCCCGAGCGTGAGCCCCGGCGGCAGGACCTCCGGGAGCGTGGGGTGCGGCGCCTCCAGGCCGGCGACCGGGTAGGCCACGGAGTCGGCGGCGTAGTACGCGCTCGGCCGGTGGTTGCCGCTCCAGCCGACACCGCCGAAGGGCGCGGCGCTCGAGGCGCCCGTGAGCGGCCGGTTCCAGTTGACGACGCCGGCCCGGATCCCGCGCCAGAAGCGCTCCCAGGCGGAGGGGTCGTCCGAGATCAAGCCCGCGGCGAGCCCGAAGCGCGTCGCACCGGCCCGCCGCAGCGCGTCGTCGAAGCCCTGGAAGCGCGCGACCAGGAGCAGCGGGCCGAAGTGCTCCTCGTCGGCGAGCCCTGCGACCGCGCCGACGTCGAGCACGCCGGGGGCGAGCAGCCCGGTGCCCGGCGCGAGCGGGCGCATCGCGAGGAGCGGCACGGCGCCGCGCGCGACGAGCTCGGCCTGCACCGCGAGGAGCTGCGCGGCGCGCGCGGGCGTGATCAGCGCCCCCATATAAGGCTGGGGCTCGTCGTCCCAGCGCCCGACCGCGAGCCGCTCCGAGACCTCGACGAGCCGCGCGAGGAGCGCGTCGCCGGCCGGGCCGGCCGGCACGAGGAGCCGGCGCGCGCAGGTGCAGCGCTGGCCCGCCGACAGGAAGGCCGACTGCACGATCGTGACGACAGCGGCGTCCCGGTCGGCCACCTCGTACACGACCAGTGGGTTGTTGCCGCCCATCTCGAGCGCGAGGAGCTTCTCGGGCTGGCCCGCGAGCTGGCGGTGGAGCGCGACCCCCGCCGCGCGGCTCCCGGTGAAGAGCACGCCGTCGACCCCCGGCTGCCCCGCCAGCGCGGCGCCGGTCTCGCGCCCGCCCTGCGCGAGGCCGAGCACGCCCGGCGGCAGCCCCGCCTCCTGCCAGAGCCGGAGCGTGTCGCGCGCGACGCCGGGCGCCAGCTCGGAGGGCTTGAACACGACGGTGTTGCCCGCGAGGAGGGCCGGCACGATGTGGCCGTTCGGCAGGTGGCCCGGGAAGTTGTAGGGCCCGAGCACCGCGAGGACCCCGTGCGGGCGGTGGCGCACGGCGGCGCGCACGCCCGCCGCCTCGCTCTCGCGCGAGCCCGTCCGCTCGGCCTGCGCGCGCGCCGAGTGCTCGATCTTGGCGATCATCGCCTGGACCTCGCCGGCCGCCTCCCAGCGCGGCTTGCCCGTCTCGCACCCGATCGCCGCCGCGAGCGCCTCGGACCGCGCGGCGAGCCGCTCGCCGAAGCGGCGCACGATCGCGAGCCGCGCCTCGAGCCCGAGCTCGCGCCAGGGCTCGAAGGCGGCGCGGGCGGCGGCGACGGCGGCCGCCACCTGCTCGGGGCCGGCCGCCCGGCCCTGCCAGACGGGCGCGCGCGTGACGGGATCGAGGCTCGCGAAGGCCGCGCCCGTGCCCGGCTCCCAGCGCCCGCCGACGAGCTGGTCCGGCACGCAGCCGCCTCAGCGCGCGGGCTGCACGGGCACGACCCGCACGCTCGCCCCGGCCGCGACGCCGAGCGCCTCGAGATCGGCCTCCGCCAGCGCGAAGCCGCCCTCCGCGCCGACCGCACCCGGCGCCAGCAGCACCCGGAACGCGCGCTCGTCGCGGTTCGAGACGAGGTGCAGGGGCCCCGCACCCGGGCCGCCGGCGGCCGCCTCGCAGACCCTGCTCTCGCGCACCGCCCGGATCGCGGCCCGCGCGCACGCGAGCGCCGGGCCCGCGTCGAAGATGTCCACGTAGCCCTGGTAGGAGAAGCCCTCCGCCTCGAGCAGCGCGCGCGCCGGGCGCGTGTGCTCGTGCACTTCGCCGATCGCCGCCCGTGCCGCCTCCGACAACAACGAGGTGTAGACCGGGTGCTGCGGCATGAGCTCGGCGATGAAGACCTTGTTGCCGACCCCGGAGAGGTAGTCCGCGCGCGAGAACTCCATGTCGAAGAAGTGCCGGCCGAGGCTGTCCCAGAACGGCGAGCGGCCCTCGGCGTCGGCGACCCCGCGCAGCTCGGCGATCACCTTCTCCGTGAAGCGCTCCGGGAACTCCGCCAGGTAGAGGAAGCGCGCCTTGGAGAGCAGCGCGCCGTGGGCGCCGCGCCGGGAGCCCGGGTGCAGGAAGAGCGAGCAGAGCTCGGTCGCACCCGTCAGGTCGTTGGTCAGGAAGAGGGTCTGCATCTGGCGGTGCACGCCGATCTCTCGCGAGCTCGTGACGAGGGTGCCCACGCGGTAGTTGTACCAGGGCTCGTCGAGGCCCACGGCGGCGGCGATCCCGCTGGTGCCCGCGACGCGGCCGCCCGCCGGGTCCTCGAGCACGAAGAGGTAGCTCGCCCGGGCGGGCTCGAGGCGCCCCGCGAAGGCCTCGCACGAGATCTCGATCCGGCGCGCGAGCCGCGCCTCGTCGGGCGGCAGCGTGGTGACGCCGATCCCCGCGCCGCGCGCGAGCTCGATCAGCGCGGGGAGGTCCCCGGCCGCGATGGGCCGGACGACCGGACGCATCGGCGCGCCGGCCCCTGCCCCGCTCACGTGCCGGCCGGCGTCACGCGCGCGATCGCCTGGACGTGCGCGAGGGCTTCCGCGGGCGAGTCGGTCGAGAACACCGCGAGCTCCCCCTCGCCGACCGTGCCCGCGCGCAGCGCCTGGCCTCCGAAGGCCGACAGGATCGGCGCCCAGTAGTCGACCCCCATCGCGACCAGCGGGAAGCGCTCGATCTTGGCGGTCTGGATGAGGGTCGCCGCCTCGAAGAGCTCGTCCATCGTGCCGAGCCCGCCCGGCAGGATCACGAAGGCGCTCGAGTACTTCACCAGCATCACCTTGCGCACGAAGAAGTGGTCGAAGGTGAGGATCCGGTCGAGATAGGGGTTGGGGCGCTGCTCCTCGGGCAGGAGGATGTTGCACCCGACGCTGAGGCCGCCGGCCTCCCGCGCGCCGCGGTTCGCGGCCTCCATGACGCCCGGCCCGCCGCCGGTGACCACCGCGTAGCCGGCCTCCGCGAAGGCCCGCCCGACCGCCCGCGCGAGCGCGTACCAGCGATGCTCCTCGGCGAAGCGCGCCGAGCCGAACACGGTGACGGCGGGGCCGAGGTCGTAGAGCGCCCGGCAGCCGCGCACGAACTCCTGGAAGATCCGGAACGCGCGGTCGAAGTCGAGCAGCAGGTCGTCGGGCCCGCGCAGCCAGGCTTCCTCGGAGTGCACGCGGTTCGGGGGCTCTCCGCCGGGAGGCTGCGGGAGGTCAGCGCTCATCGCGGCTCCTGCCGGGCCAGGTCGAGGATCTCGATCCGGTCGTTGGCGTCGGGGTGGCGGGGCGAGGGTCCCTCGGTCACGAGCACGAGCTCGCCGTCGATCCCGTGCGCGCGCAGCCAGTCACGGGCGAAGGGGCGCCAGTCGTGGGGCCGCTCGACGACCCGCACCGGCAGCACGCCCCAGGTGAAGAGCAGCCGCTGGCAGGAGGCCTCCGAGGCGCTCACCGCGACGATCCAGGGCCCCGGGCGGAAGCGCGCGATGCGCCGCGCGGTGGTGCCGCCGATCGTCGGCACGAAGACGGCGGCGGGCGCGGCGCGCTCGATCAGCGTGTCGACCGAGAGCGCGATCAGGTCGTAGACGGGAGCGCCCTCCTCGCGCGGCCGCTCGCGCAGCGCGTCGCGCACCGCGCGTGCCGGCCGCAGCCGCTCGATCGCCGCCGCGATCCGGGCCAGCATCGCCACCGCCTCGACCGGGTAGCGGCCGATCGCCGACTCGCCCGACAGCATGACGGCGTCGGTGCCGTCGAGGATCGCGTTGGCGACGTCGGTGGCCTCGGCGCGCGTCGGGCGCGGGCTCCCGGTCATCGACTCGAGCATCTGGGTGGCGGTGATCACGGGCTTGCCCGCGAGGTTCGCGCGCTGCACCAGGCGCTTCTGCACCAGCGCGATCTCCTCGATCGGGATCTCCACCCCGAGATCGCCGCGCGCGACCATCACGCCGTCGGCGGCGGCCAGGATCTCGGCGACGCGGTCGAGCGCCCGGCGCCGCTCGATCTTGGCGATCACGAAGGGCTGCGCGCCGAGCTCGGCCGCCGCCCGGCGCAGCGCCGCGATGTCCTCGGCCGACTCGACGAAGGACTGCGACACCGCGTCGACGCCGGCGCCGAGCGCGAAGCGCAGGCACTCGCGGTCGCGCTCGGTGAAGGCCGGGATGCCGAGGTCGGAGCCCGGCAGGTTGAGGCCCTTGCCCGAGCGCAGCTCGCCGCCGACCTCGACCCGGCAGTGCACCCGGCCGGCGGCCACGCGCTCGACCGCGAGCCGCACGAGCCCGTCGTTCAGGAAGATCGGGTCGCCGGCGCGCACCGCGTCGGGCAGGCGCGCGAAGCTCACCGAGGCGCCGTGCTCGTCGCCCACGTGGTCGCCGGGCGCGAGCTCGAAAGGGTCGCCCGCCCGCAGCTCGATCGGCTCGCGGGCGAGCGCGCCGATCCGCAGCTTCGGGCCGGGCAGGTCGGCCAGGATCGCGAGCGGGCGGCCGGCCGTGCGCGAGGCCTCGCGCAGCCGCTCGATCACCCGCGCGTGGCCCTCGAAGTCTCCGTGCGAGAGGTTGAGGCGCGCCACGGAGAGGCCTGCCTCGATCATCCGGCGCAGCACCTCGGGTGCTTCGGACGCGGGGCCGATCGTCGCGACGATGCGGGTCTTGTGGGCCGGGAGCGTCTTGTGGGCGGGAAGCGGATGGGGCGGCAACGCTCGCTGCTCCAGTGCGCGCGCTCCGGTTGCAGTCCGACGGGGGCTGGGCGAGGCTCGCGCGGGCCCAGCCTCACCTGCGGAGAGCGCGTGCGCAAGGCCGATCTGCCGCCGACCGACCCGCCGCGCCCCGTTCCGCCGCCCCGCCTCGCGCCTCGCCTCGCGCCCCGCCTCGCCGGGCTGGCGCCGGTGCTGCTCCTGGCGGCGGGCTGCGGCCTCTTCTCGCGCCCCGCTCCGGAGCCGCCCGTCGCCGGCGAGCCCCGGCGGCGCACGGTGCTCTCCACCGAATGGGACGACCGGCGCGCCGGCGAGGAGGCCGAGCAGTCCGCGATCGCCGAGCTCGGCCTGCTCCAGGACGAGGCGCTCCAGGCCTACGTGCGCGAGGTGGGCGAGCGCGTGGCGAGCCACGCCCGCCAGGGCGCCTTCGACTACCGCTTCCAGGTGGTCGACGCCTGGACGCCGAACGCCTTCGCGCTGCCGGGCGGCGCGATCTTCCTCTCGCGCGGCCTGCTCGCCCTCACCAGCTCCGAGGACGAGCTCGCCAACGTGCTCGCCCACGAGATCGTGCACGTGGCGAACCGGCACGCAGCCGCCCAGCAGCTCGTGGTGGCGGCGACGCCCTTCGCCTTCGGCTGGTGGGGCGCGGCGCAGGTGGCGGCCTACGCGCGCGACCAGGAACGCGAGGCCGACGACGGCGGCCAGCGCCTCGCGGCGGCCGCCGGCTACGACCCGGCCGCGATGGCGAGCCTCCTGCGCGGGCTCGAGCAGGAGGAGCGGCTCCAGCTCGGCGCCTCGCGGCTGCCGAGCTTCCTCCAGCACCATCCCGCCAACACCGAGCGCATGGCGGCCACCTTCTCGCTCGGCGCCGAGCTCGACGCGCTCACACCGCCGCGCGCGCACGATCCGGCCGCGCACCTGCGCCGGCTCGAAGGGCTCGTCGTGGACGCCAACCCGGCCGAGGGCGTCTTCCTCGGCAGCCGCTTCGTGCACCCGGACCTGGGCTTCGCGCTGAGCTTTCCCGAGGGCTGGAAGCTCGTGAACACGGCCCGGATGGTGGCGGCCTTCTCGCCGCAGCGGAACGCGCGCTTCGCGCTCGAGGGCGCCGGCCCCGGCGACGACCCGAAGGTGGCGGCGGGGCGCTTCCTGGCCGTCGAGGCGCGCCAGCTCGGCGCGCAGATCGTCGCCGCCCAGTCGCTCGAGATCGACGGGCGCCCGGCCTACGAGGTGCGCGGCCAGGTCTGGACGCCGAACGGCGCGATGGCGGGGCAGCTCACCTGGATCGCGCACGGGGGCTCGGTCTACCGGCTCTCCGCGGCGGCGCCCGCGCCCTTCGCGAGCAGCTACTTCGGCCGCGCCCGCGCAATGGCGCGCAGCTTCCGCGCGATCACGCCCGAGGAGCGCGCTGCGATCCAGGTGCAGCGGCTGCGGATCGTGCCCGCGCTACCCGGCGAGGACCTGGCCGAGCTCTCGCGGCGGACCGGGAACGCCTGGGACCCGGCGCGCACCGCGGTGCTCAACGGGCTCGTGCCCGGCACGAAGCTCGCGGGCGGGCGGCTCGTGAAGATCGTGATCTCGGAGCCGTACCGCGGGCGCGCCGCCGGGACTTCGCAGTAGGCCCGCGGCGGGGCGTCCGGAACACGCGCGAGCGGCGGGGCCGCGTGCGTCAGGCCTCGTCGAGCCGGCGCGCGATCAGGTAGACGGCGCCGTCGGGGCCGGCCTGGGCGCTGTGGAGGGTGCCGCGCGGGAGCTCGAGGGCGTCGCCCGGTCCGAGCGGGAAGACCCGTCCCGCGACCTGGAAGACGATGCGCCCGCGTACGACCTGGAGGCGCTCGTCGTCGGCGTGGGTGTGCGCGTCGTAGCTGCGGTCGGCGGGATCGCGCCAGACCGTCACCTCGAAGCCGTCGGCCTCGAGTCCGCGGCGCAGTGACAGCTCGCCGGGCGCCCCGAGGTCGGTCCACGGAATGTGTCGGAGCTCCACGTCGTCCTCCGATCGTGGCCGCTCCGCGCCGCCCGGGCGGGCGGCGCAGGCGGGGGGATGCGGGTAGCGTACCGGGCGACCCCACCCGCCGCAGCGCCCCAGCCGACATCCCCCTCCCCCGCCCCGCAAGGATCCCGTCACGTCGATGCCGCCGCCGATCGCGCTCACCATCGCCGGCTCGGACCCGGGCGGCGGCGCCGGGATCCAGGCCGATCTCAAGACCTTCCATCGCCTCGGCGTGTACGGGACCAGCGCGCTGACCCTGGTGACCGCGCAGAACACCCTCGGCGTCGAGCGGGTGGACGTGCTCGCGCCGGCGACCGTGTCGGCCCAGATCGACGCGCTGGCGGCGGACCTGCGCCCGGCCGCGGTGAAGACCGGGGCGCTCGGCGCGGCCCCGGTCGTCGCGGCGGTGGCCACCGCGCTCGCCCGGCACGGGCTGCGCCCGCTGGTGGTGGACCCCGTCATGCTCTCGAAGCACGGCGATCCCCTGCTCGCGACCGGCGACGTCGACGCCCTGCGCCGGCTCCTGCTCCCCCACGCGACGCTGCTCACGCCGAACCTCCCCGAGGCCGCCGCGCTGCTCGGCGGCGGGGCGCTCGAGCGCGAGGCCGACGTCGAGGCGGCGGCGCGCGCGCTGGCCGCGCTCGGCCCCGCGGCGGTGCTCGTGAAGGGCGGCCACGGAGAAGGCCCGGAGGTGGCCGACCTCCTGTTCGCGGACGGGAGCTGCACCTGGCTGCGTGCGCCCCGCCTCCCGACCCGACACACCCACGGGACGGGCTGCGCCCTCTCGGCGGCGATCACGGCGCGGCTCGCCCACGGCGACGGCCTCGAGCGCGCGGTGCGCCGGGCGCGCGCCTGGCTCCAGCGCGCGATCGCCGGTGCCCCGGGGCTCGGCGCGGGCCAGGGGCCGCTCGACTACTGGGCGGAGCCGCCCGGGTAGCGCAGCACCAGCTCGCTGATCTCGGCCGGCGCGCGCAGCCGCATCGGCGGGCCCCAGAAGCCGGTGCCGCGGCTCACGTAGAGCGTGCTGCGCCCGACCCGGTGCAGGCCCTCGACCCACGGCACGGTGAGCCGCACCGCCCAGCGGAAGGGCCAGATCTGGCCGCCGTGGGTGTGGCCCGAGAGCTGGAGGTCGACCTCGCGGCGCGCGGCGCGCCGGAAGGTCGCCGGATCGTGCGCGAGCAGGACGACGGGGCGCTCCGGGTCGCGCCCGGCGAGCGCGCGCTCGAGGTCCTCGCCGCCGCCGGGCCCGACGAGCGCGCCGTGGTGGTCGTCGACGCCCGCCAGGTCGAAGCCCGCACCGTCCGCCCCGATCGCGACCCGCTCGTTGCGCAGCGCGCGCCAGCCGAGCGCGCTCACGCGCGCCACCCAGTCGTCGGCGCCCGAGTAGTAGTCGTGGTTGCCGGTCACGAACCAGACGCCGTGGCGCGCACGCAGCGCGCCGAGCGGCGCCACCTCGTCCCCGACCCGCCCGACACCGCCGTCGACCAGGTCGCCGGTCACCACGACGAGGTCGGGCGCGAGCGCGGTGACGCGCTCGACGAGCGAGGCCGCGAAGCGCCGGTCGAGGAGCGGGCCCAGGTGCAGGTCGGAGAGCTGCACGATGCGGAAGCCGTCGAGCGCGCGGGGCCAGCGGGCGAGCGGGATCTCGACGCGCACGAGCGACGGCGGGGCCATGCCCCCGCGCAGCGCGGCAGCGGCCAGCGAGAGCCCGACCACCGCCGCCACCAGCGCGCGCACCCGGGCCGGGGCGACGCCGCCGGTCGCGCCGGCCGGCTCGGCGGCGCCGAGCAGGGCCAGCGCCGCGTCGCTCGCGAGCGTGGCGACGAGCAGCAGGAACACGAGACCGAGCCAGGTGTAGGCGCTCCAGGCGAGCACGCCGAGCGCGCGGCTCGTGCGCCGGCGGACGAAGACCTGCACGAGCAGCGCCGTGAAGCCGGCGCCGAGGAGGCCGAGCCCCGCGGCCTGCCAGGCACCGGGCCAGGCGGGGGCCAGGACCAGCCGCTGCGCCAGATAGGCGTGGATCGCCAGCGCGAGCGTCAGGAACACCGCCAGGAAGGCGAGGCCCGCCGTGACGCGGCGCGAGCGGGCAGCGGGGCGGGCGGCGGGGCCGGAGGCCATCGCGCGCAGGCTAGCATCGGCGCGATGGACCTCGACGACCCTCCGGCGCTCGTCGGCTTCGCGATCGCGCTCCTGCTCGGCGCACTGATCGGGCTCGAGCGCGAGAAGCGGATCGCGGAGGAGCTCGAGAGCGGCGTGCGCAAGCAGCGCGGGATCGGCGGGCTGCGCACCTTCATCCTGTTCGCCGAGGCGGGCGCCCTGGCGGCCTGGCTCTCGCTCGAGCTCGGGACGCCGTGGCTCTTCGTCGGCGTGGGCGCCATGGTGACGGCAGTGGTCCTGGCCGGCTACACCGCGACCTCGCGCGAGGAGGGCCAGCTCGGCCTCACCACCGAGACCGCCGCGCTCGTGACCTTCCTGCTCGGCGCGACGGTCCTGGTCGGACACGCCGGAATGGCGGTCGCGCTCGCCATCGCCACCTCGGCGGTGCTCGCCTTCAAGCGACCGCTGCACGGGCTCGTCGAGCGCATCGACCGCGACGATCTCTACGCCGGGCTCGAGCTCCTGATCGCGGCCTTCATCGTGCTGCCGGTGCTCCCGAACCGGCCGGTCGACCCGTGGGGCGTGCTCAACCCGTGGAAGATGTGGTGGCTCGTGATCCTGATCTCGGCGCTGTCGCTGGTCGGCTACGTGGCGACGCGCGCGCTCGGCGCGGGACGCGGGATCCCGCTGACGGGGCTGGCGGGGGGCCTCGTGTCGTCGACCGCGGTGACCCTCTCGCTCGCGCGCCGCAGCGCCGAGGGGCGCGGCGACGCACGCCTCGACCACGCCCTGACCGCGGGGATCCTGCTCGCCTGGGCGACGATGTTCGCCCGCATCGGGGTCCTCGTGGCAGCGGTGAACGCGCCGCTCCTGCCGGGGATCGCCGGGCCGCTCGGCGCGATGATCGCGGTCACCGGCCTTGCCGCCGCCTGGCATCACGGGCGCAGCCGTGCGCACGGCGCCGGCGGCGATGCGCTCCCCCTCGCGAATCCCTTCCGCCTCGTGCCGGCGATCCGCTTCGCGCTGCTCTACGCGGGGGTGCTGCTCGCGGTCGCGTTCGCCGAAGGCCGCTTCCCGGCACGCGGCCTCTACGCGGTGGCAGCGCTCGCGGGGCTCACCGACGTCGACGCGATCACGCTCTCGGTGGCACAGCCGAACGAAGCCGTGGCGGCCGGGCCGGCGATCGCGGCGATCGCGATCGCAGCGGCCAGCAACACCCTGGTGAAGTGCGCCCTGGCCGCCGGGATCGGGTCCCGCGCGCTGCGCCGCCACGTCGTGACGGTGACGGCCGCGCTGCTCGTGACCGCCGCCGCCGCATGGGCGCTCGCGACCCTCAGTACGTGACGAAGGGCAGCGGCTCGAGCAGCTCGAGGCAGGCCGGCAGTGGCGCCGCCGGATCCTCCCAGAAGCTCTGCATCGCCCCGTAGGTGCAGGCGTCGAAGCCGGCGGCGCCGTGGCCCGCGCGCGGCGCCGAGACGAAGCGCGCGTTCGGCATGCGTGCGGCCTGGGCCTGCGAGTCCTCGTGGGGCGTGATCGGGTCGAGCGTGCCGGCGAAGACCAGCGTCGGGACGTCCACCGTCACCGGGTCCTGGAAGCTCCGCGGCACCGACTCCACGTCCCACACGTCGCAGAAGGGCTGCGAGAAGCCGAGCAGGACCAGCCCGTCCCGGCCGGCGCCGCGCAGCGCCCCGCGAACCCGCCGCGGGGGGTGGAGGCGCTGCCCGTCGGCGCAGTCCACCGACAGGTAGGCGCCCTCGGAGAGCTGGAGCAGCTGCGGGACGCCCAGGCTGATGAAGAGCGGGATGATGCCGCGCTCGCCCGCAGCGAGGCTGTCGGCCACGGAGGGCAGGAGCGGGATCAGCGACGTCTGGTAGAGGGCCGAGAACAGGCCCCCGCGCACGTCCGCACCGGTCAGCGTGAACGAGCGCGTGAAGGTCTCGCCGCCCACCGTGTAGGTGGCGTCGATCGTCTCGGGATCCGCGTCGAACGACGCCGCGGCGGCGTCGATCGTCGCGCCGAGCGCGGGGAAGGAGGCGTTGCAGGCGGGGTCGGCCGCGCATGCCGCCGCCAGGACGTCCACGGCGCGGTCCGGCAGCGACAGCGTGCGGTGCACGCCCCCGACGTCGGGCGGATACACCGAATCGAGGAGCAGGGAGCGGACCCGGCGCGGGTGCTTGCGCGCATAGTCGAGGGCGAGACGCGTCCCGTACGAGCCACCGTACACGTTCCAGGTGTCGACGCCGAACGCGCGCCGGATCGACTCCATGTCGGCGACCGAGGCCGGCGTGTCGTAGTCGTCGAGATCGACGCCGGAGCGGACGAGCCGGTCGCGGCAGGCCTTCACGGCCCTGCGGTTGTCGGCGAGCTCCGTCCTCCACGAGGCGGCGGCGCCGAGCGCGGCCAGGATCGCCTCCTCCTTCTCGGGGCACTCCAGGCTCGGGAGCGAACGGCCGGCCCCGCGCTGGTCGAAGGTGATGAGGTCGCGGCCGGCAAGCGCGGGCAGCCTCGCCAGGCCGGCCGGCGCCGCCGTCAGGGCGCTGCCGCCGGGCCCGCCGTGCAGCACGAGGATCGGCGGCGCGGCCGGGTCGGCGCCCGCGCGGTGGATGCGGGCGACGGCGAGCTGGATCCACGACCTGCCCCGCCAGGGGTGCCACGGCGGCGGGCGCTGGCGCTCGCGATCGTCCGGCACCGCGACGGTGCCGCAGGTGATGGTGGTGTCGGCCGGGATCGTCTCGGGGCGCGGCCACCAGCATTCGCGCTCGACGAAGACGGGGGACTCGAGCACGGGCCGCTGGCGATGCGCGAGCCCGCTCTCGTGCTCGCGGGCGGGCTCGCGCCCGACGCCGCTCCCGTTCCAGGACGCGTGCGGCCCGCCCGCAGCGGCCGCACCGGCCGCACCGGTGGCGAGCAGCGCCGCCAGTCCGGCCGCGAGGGCCCGATTCCTCCCCCTGCTCGCGCTCCCGGTCATGGTCCGCCTCCCCCTCGCGTGGCGCGGCATTGTCGGCGGTGATCCGCCCGGGCGCAAACCACGCTCACCAGCCCCGCAGGTCGACGGCCCAGCTCTCGACGACCCGGTCGCCCTCGACGAGGTGGAGGCGCTCGTGGTAGGCGACGGTCGGGTCCACGTGCGCCGGCCACACGCGCAGGCGGTCGCCGACCTTCACCTGCCGCGCGCCGCCGGGCGCCTCCGGGTCGGCGGCGAAGGTCACGTGCTCGTCCGAGCAGAACCAGACCCGGGCGCCCTCGATCGCGGGATTGCCGTGGTCCATGCCGAGGGACTTGAGCCCCGCGTCGCACACCGCCCAGGCGGGGCCCACCGACACCACCGTGCTCCAGACCGCGAGCGCGGGCCGGAAGGGCAGCCCGAGCTTCGCGTAGGCCGTGTCCATCAAGGAGTAGGAGCCGGCCTGGATCTCGGTCGCGAGCTCGTTCAGGTCGAAGGAGCCGGTCCCGCCGGCCGACACGACCTCCCCGCCGACCTCGGCGTGGGCCGCCGCCAGCTTCGCCATCGCGGCATCGACGGCGGCCTTGCGCTCGGCGCGGCCGGCGAGCCCGACCGCGTGGCCCTCGTAGCCCATGACGCCGCGCACGGAGAGGCCGCGCCGCCGCGCGCGGTCGGCGAGGGGGCCCGCCTGCTCGGGGGCGCAGCCGCAGCGCGGGAGCCCCACGTTCACGTCGATCAGCACCTCGCGCACGCCGCCCGCCACGGCGGCCTCGATCGTCTCCGGCGAGTCCACCGCGACGGTCACGCGCGCGTCGAGGCGCCCGAGCCGGCGCGCGTCGAGGGTCTCGTTGGCAAGGAGCAGGTCCTCGCCGAGGCCCGCCGCCGCCAGGCCCTCCATCTCGCGCACGGTCGCGCAGCAGAAGCCGCGGTGGCCGAGCGCGGCCTGGCGGCGCGCCAGGGCCGTCGCCTTCGTGGCCTTCACGTGGGGCCGCAGGCGCGGGCCGGGGAGCGCGCGGGCCATGAGCGCGAGGTTGTGCTCGAGGGCGGCGGTGTCGACCACCAGCGCCGGCGTCACCAGATCGTCGAGCCTCATTCAGAGCGCGATCTG
This sequence comes from Deltaproteobacteria bacterium, assembly GCA_035063765.1. NCBI lineage: Bacteria > Pseudomonadati > Myxococcota > Myxococcia > Deltaproteobacteria bacterium. Next base: position 33,126 of record JAPSFT010000010.1, on the reverse strand, counting down.
CCGCGGCGGGCGCACGACGATCTCGGCGACGTTCACCTCGATCGGCTGGGTGACGGCGTAGAGCACCGCCTTTGCCACGTCGTCGGGGCTGCCGAGGAGCTGCTGTAGCGCGGGCTGGAGCTTCTCCACCACCTCGTCGGGCAGCCGCTCGCCCTTCTTCACCTCGACCTCCAGGCCGGTCGCCTTCACGATGCCCGCCACGAAGGCGGGGTCGAAGTTCCGCGCGAAGTTGGTGGCGATCGCGCCGGGCATCACGTTCACGACCCGGATCGTGTCGCCCTCCAGCTCCTCGCGCAGCGTGTGGTGGATGCAGTTCACGGCGTGCTTGGTGGCGCCGTACACGCCGGAGTTGTTGCGCTGCGCCGCGATCGAGGAGATGTTCACGATGTGGCCCTGCGCGCCGCACCGGCGCATCGCGCGGATCGCCGCCTGCGCGCCGACCAGGAGCGCGAGCACGTTGGTCTCGAGCATCGCGCGCCACTCCTCGGGCTCGCCCTCCGCGATCTTGCCCGGAAACGACACGCCGGCGTTGTTGACCATGACGTCGAGCCGGCCGGTCGCCTCGACGGCGCCCTCGACGAGCGCGCGCACCTGCGCCGGCTCACGCACGTCGAGGGTGACGACCCGCGCCCCGCCGCCGGCCTTCTCGAGCTCGCGGGCGGTCTCCTCCATCGCGGCGCGGGTGCGCCCGCCGAGGGTCACGTGGGCGCCGGCCAGGCCGAGCTGGCGGGCGATGGCGCGGCCGATGCCGCTCGAGGCGCCGGTCACGACCGCGGTCTTGCCGGCGAGGGGATGGGCTGCGGACATGGTGCCTCCGGGTCCGGAACGGGTGCGCGGGCCGAAGGTACCAGGCTCGGCGGGCGGGGCGGGCCGAAGCGATGCGCGCGCGGGGGAACCTGCCTACGCTGCCGCCGCCGTGTTCGCCTTCGAGCTCGCCGCCGCCACGAAGCACTACGCCCGCCGGCGGGCCCTGGCCGGGGTGGATCTCGTCGTCCGCGAGCACGCCGCGGTCGGCCTGCTCGGCCCGAACGGCGCCGGCAAGACGACGGCGCTGCGCCTGCTGCTCGGCTTCGCGCGCCCGAGCCGCGGCGCCGCGCGCCTGCGCGGGCGCGATCCCTACGACCCGGCGTCGCGGGCCGGCGTCGGCTACCTGCCCGAGCGGCTGGCCCTGCCGGGCGCGCTGACCCTGCGGCGCTTCCTCCGCGTCCACGCCGCGCTCGCCGGGCTCTCGGGCACCGCGGCCGGGCGCGCGCTGGAGGCCGCTGCCGACACGACCGGCGTGCGCGAGCGGCTCGACGAGCGCCTGGGGTCGCTCTCGAAGGGGCTCGCGCAGCGTGCCGGCTTCGCGAGCGCGCTGCTCGGCGACCCGGCCGTGCTCGTCCTCGACGAGCCGACCAGCGGCCTCGACCCGCTCGGCGTCCGCGACGCGCGCGACTGGATCCAGGCCGCGCGTGCGCGCGGCGCCACGGTGCTGGTCTCCTCGCACGTGCTCTCCGAGGTCGAGCGCACCTGCGACGAGGTCGTGATCCTGCACGAGGGGCGCGTCGCCGCGGGCGGCCCGCTCGGCGCGCTGGTGCAGCCGGGGGAGTCGCTCGAGGACGCCTTCGTGCGCGCGGTACGCGGGTGAGCGCGCGGGCCTTCGCGCGGGCGGTGCGCGGGTGAGCGCGCGGGCCTTCGTGGTCCTCGCCGGGGAGGCGGCGCGCGACGCGCTCCGGCGCCGCTTCGCGCTCGCGATCGCGATCCTGCTCGTCCTCTCGCTCGGCTGGACGAACACCTGCACCGGCTTCGGCTCGAGCCTCAGCCTCGACGGCCAGCCGGTGGATCCGGCCCTGCTCGCCGGCTTCCTGGCGCCGATCCTCTTCTCGGTGCAGGCGCTGGCGGTGCTGGTGGTGGCAGGCGTCCTGGCGTCGGACCACCTGGCGCGGCCGCTCGCCGAAGGCAGCGCCGCGCTGTGGCTCGCCAGGCCGGTCTCGCGCAGCGTCTTCGCCGGCGCGCGGCTCGCCGGGGCGCTCGCCGTGACGCTGCTCGCCGGCGCGGTGCTGCTCGGTGGAACCGCCGCGCTGCTCTCGACGCGACACGGTGTCGGCCTCGAGCCCGCCGCGATCGCCTCGCTGGCGACCGCGCTCGGGGCGGTCGTGGTGGGGGCGCTGGCGGCAGCGGCCTCGCTCGCCGTCGGGCGGAGCGCGGTGCTCCTCGCGCTGGCGGCGGCGGTGCCGCTGCAGTTCGCGGCCAACGCGGCAGGGCTCCTGATCGCCCTCGTGCAGCCCGAGGTCTCGCTGCCCGGCCTGCTCGCGGTGCTCGACCGCTTCGGGCCCCCGCTCGGCACGGCGGTCTTCGCGGCAACGGCGGCGTGGAACCCGCACGTCGAAGCGGGGGGCGCGCTGGCCGCAGCCCTCGGCCGGCTCGGGCTGTGGGCGGGCGGCGCCGTCGCGCTGCTGCTGCTGGCCTTCCGCCGCGTCGAGCTCGGGCGGTGACCCGCGAGGCGCGCCGCACGGCCGCAGCGCTGGCCGCGCTCGCGCTCGGAGGGCTCGCGGTCGCCTGGGCCGCCGGCTGGCTCGGCGCGCTCGGCCGGCGGCTCGAGGCGCGACAGGGCGGCGCGGTGCGCGACGCGATCGTCGCGGAGGTGTTCGCGCCGGTCTTCGACGATCCCGCCTTCCAGGCGCGCGCGGAGGGCATGGGCGAGGCCGAGCAGCAGGCGCTGCTCTTCGAGCTGGCCCGCGACGGGCTGGCACGGCTTCCCGACGCCACCCTGCTCGACCGGCTCGCGCTGCTACGCGACGTCGTGCACGGCGGCGACGAGCGTACCTGCGCGACGGTGCTGGTGGGCGGCGCGCCGGGCGCGGCCGGGGACCTGCTGGCGGCGCTCGACGAGGATCCCTTGCGGCGCTGGCTCGCCTTGAGCCGCGCGGCGGTGCTGGCGACGCTGCGCGAGGATCCCGTCCGGCAGCTCTCGCCCGAGGACGCGGAGCGCGCGCGCGCCGCCCTGCTCGGCGGGCTCGGCCCCGCGGACGCCGAGCGCTTCGAGGCCGTGCGCCACTCGCTCGCGGGCCTCTCGCAGCGCGAGGCCTGCGCTCTCGCTCGCGCGACCCTCGACGCCGCGGGCCGCCTGCCGGCGCACGACCGGCAGCTCGTCGCCCGTCTCCTCGCCGCCGGCTGACCCGCCCGCGCCAGCGCGGGTACGCGCAGGCGTGGGGATGCGGATTGCGCAACCTGCGCTCCTCGCCTTGCGCGATCTGCGCAACCAGCGGCGACGGAGGTGACGGTCGACACGCACGCATACGAGCTGCCGTGTGCGCGGTCACGCGGCGCCGGCGGCACGAGGCCGACACGAGCCGGGTGGACCGCTCGAGCCCTGCGCCGAGCGAGGGGTCGTCTGGCGCAGGCATCGTGCAGGACCGTGGAGGCTCGCATGCAAGTGTTCCGTGCCTGGTGGTTTCCGATCGCTGCGGCGATCGCGCTGGCCGTACAGCCGGCGCGCGCGCTGACCCTGGCCGACCTGGATGCCGGAGGCGGCTTCAGCGTCGGCGGACTCTCGTTCTCGGACTTCGACGTGCTCGTGAGCGGCGACGTGTCCTCCGACCTCGCCGACTACCCGGTGCAGATGCTCGCTGACGGCTTCCGGCTGACCGGGCCGCTGTCGGTGACGCTCGGCGGCGAGGCGACCGTGCTGGTCTCCTACGTCGTCGAGGCGGCGGCCGGGATCGAGGGCGCGGCGCTGTTCTCGCCGCTCGTGGCGGTCGGGACCGGCGCTGCGGCGCTGGTCAGCGAGTCGCTGCTCGCGGAGGGCGGGGGTCCCCTCGCGACCCTGCTCGCGCTGAGCGTCGACGGCGGCAGCTCGGATCCCTCCGACGCCGCCGGCTTCGCGGCGGTGACGCGGATCGAGGTCGTGAAGGTGATCAGCCTGACGGGCACCCTGCTGGCCGTGGCTCCGCACGTGGACCAGCGCTTCACGGTGGTCCCGGAGCCGCTACCCCTGGCGCTGCTGGCCGGAGGTCTGACCGGCCTGGCGGTTGCGGGTCGCCGCCGCGAAGTGGTGGCCTAGCGCCCGGCGACCCGGGCGGTCGCGGCAACTCCGCCGCGACCGCCTCTTCGGGGACAGACCCGGCGATCCGGCGATTCTCTCCGAGAATCGCCGGATCGCCGGGTCTGTCCCCTAGCAATACCTCAGCCACCCCTCGTACTTCCGATCCTTCCCGGCCACGAGGTCGAAGAACGCGGTCTGGAGCGCCTTGGTCACGGGGCCGCGGCGGCCTTCGCCGATCCGGCGGCGGTCGATCTCGCGGATCGGGGTCACCTCGGCGGCCGTGCCGGTCAGGAAGACCTCGTCGGCGATGTAGAGCTCGTCGCGGGTGATCCCGCTCTCCTCGACCGGGATGCCGCGGTCGCGCGCGAGGGCGAGGATGGCCTCGCGGGTGATCCCGGCCAGCACGGCCGGCAGCGGCGGCGTGCGCAGGACGCCGCCGCGCACCAGGAACAGGTTCTCCCCGCTCGCCTCGGCGACGAGGCCCTGGGTGTCGAGCAGGATCGCCTCGTCGTAGCCGTCGAGCAGCGCCTCGCGCTTGGCGAGGATCGAGTTCACGTAGTCGCCGCAGGTCTTGCCCTTGGTCATCTTCGCGTTGACGTGGTGGCGCGCGAAGGTCGAGATCTTGGCGCGGATGCCGCGTTCCATGCCCTCGTCGCCCAGGTACTTTCCCCAGGGCCAGACGGCGATCGCGACGCGCACCGGGTTGTCGCCCGGGTTGAGCCCCATGGCGCCGTGCCCGACGAAGACCAGCGGCCGGATGTAGCCCTCGGCCAGCCGGTTGGCCGCGAGCGTCTCCAGGATCCCCTGCTCGATCTGCTCCTTCGTGAACGGCACCGCCATCAGGTTGATGTGCGCCGACTCGAGCAGCCGCCGCACGTGCTCGCCGAGCCGGAAGACCGCCGAGCGGCCGTCCGCCGTGCGGTAGCAGCGGATCCCCTCGAAGACGCCGAGCCCGTAGTGCAGCGTGTGCGTGAGGACGTGCACGGTGGCCTCGTCCCACGGCACCAGCGCGCCGTCCATCCAGATCTTCTCGCCGCGGACCTGTGTCGTGCCCGAACTGCTCATGGCGAACGCTTAGCCCGCCTCGCTCGCCGCTTCCACCCGGGCCGCGTCGAGCAGCGCGCGCAGGCTCTCCGCGAAGGGCGCCCGTGCGATCCCGCGCTCGGTCACGATGCCGCTCAGGAGCCGGTGCGGCGTCACGTCGAAGGCCGGGTGGCGCACCGGGACGCCCTCGGGCAGGAGCTCCGTCTCGCCGATCCGCGCCAGCTCGGCGCGCCCGCGCTCCTCGATCGGGATCGCGCCGCCGTCCGGCGTCACGGGGTCCACCGTCGAGAGCGGCGCCGCGACGTAGAACGGGACCCCGTGCTCGCGCGCCAGCACCGCCAGCGGATAGGTGCCGATCTTGTTCGCGACGTCGCCGTTGGCCGCGATCCGGTCGGCGCCCACCACCACCACGTCCACCTCGCCCTGCTGCAGCAGATGGCCCGCCATCACGTCGGCGATCACGGTCACCGGGATGCCGTCGCGCGCGAGCTCCCAGGCCGTGAGGCGCGCCCCCTGCAGGAAGGGGCGTGTCTCGTCGGCGAGCACGCGCTCGAGCCGGCCCGCTTCGTGCGCCGCGCGCACCACCCCGAGCGCGGTGCCGTAGCCCGCGGTCGCGAGCGCGCCGGCGTTGCAGTGCGTGAGCACGCGCGCCCTCGGAGGGATCGCCGCGAGCCCCGCCCGGCCGATCGCCCGACACGCGGCCACGTCCTCCGCGACGATCCGCTGCGCCTCGGCGACGAGCCGTTCGCGCAGCGTACCCGCGCGGTCCCCCTCCGCGAGGACGGCGCGCATGCGCCCCAGCGCCCAGAACAGGTTCACCGCGGTGGGCCGCGTGCGCGCGAGGCGCGCGATCGCGTCCTCGACCTCGCCGCGCAGGGCCCCGGCGCCACCCGCCGTCGAGCGCACGGCCGCCAGCGCCACACCGAGCGCCGCCGTGCAGCCGATCGCGGGCGCCCCGCGCACCACCATCGTCTCGATCGCTCGCGCCACCTCCTCGACCGTCGCGAGACGCACCACGACCTCTTCCCGCGGCAGCCGGCGCTGGTCGAGCAGCAGCACGGCGTCGCCGTCCCAGCGCAGCGTGAACCACCCCGGAGCGCTCATCGGCGCGGCTCGCGCGGCGCGAACAGGCCGTCGAGCGCGTCGAGGACGCTGCGGCCGGCGCCCTCCCCGAGCGCCCGGTCGAGCTTGCGCTCGAGCTTGTCGCGCTTGCCGGCGGTCGCGAAGGTCGCGGCCAGGGCCAGGGCGGCCTGCGCGTCGATCGCGATGCGCGGCTCGTCGAGGGTGCCGCCCACCGCTGCCAGCGGCAGCACGCGCTCCCGCCCGCCGGGCCGGGGCTCCTCGCCCGCCAGCGCCGCGTAGGCCTCCTCCTCGAGCACGAGGCGCCCGCGCGCGTCGAGCCCGCGGTCGGCGAGCCGCACCGTCCCGGTCAGCTCGAGGGCATAGCCCGGATAGCGCAGCACGAGGTCGTCGCTGCGCGCCACCCCGTCCGACACGGTGAAGCGTCCCGCCAGCGACTCGAAGCGATCGCCGTAGAAGCGCTCGAGACGCGCCCTCCGCCCCTCGCCGAGCCCGCCGATCGTCTTGCGGAGCTGCTCGACGACGAGCTCGAAGGGCGCGACGCCGGGGATGCGGCCGGGCCCGGCCGCGACCCGTGCGGTGCCCGACAGACCGGCCAGCCAGGCCTCGCCGCCGGCGAGCGGCCCCGCGAGCTCGGCCGCGGCGCCGAGCGGCCCGGTCATCGCCTCGGGCTCGCCGGTGAGCGCGGCCAGCAGCGGCTGCGCGTCGGCGTGCTCGAGAACGATCCGGGTCTGGTGTCGGGGCGTCCCGCCGAGCCCCGCGACGGCGAGCGCGAGCGCGGCCGGCTGGCCACCGGCTTCGGCCACGAGCCCCTCGCTGCGCAAGCCGTCTCCCGCACCGACGAGCGCGCCGTGGAGCACGATCGGCCCGCGCCCGTCCGGCGACACGCGCACGCCGTCGAGCACGATGCGTCCAGCCAGCGCGAGTGGCGGCGTCCGGAGCTCGAGCGCCTCGGGGGCCGCCCGCCCCTCGGGCGCGAGCGGCGCGAGGCCCGGCACCAGCTCGCCGAGGTCGGCCACCGGGAAGGGCGGCGCGTCGAGCCGGGCGGCGAGCGGCCGCCCGCCGCCGAAGCCGAGCGAGCCCTGCCCGCCGATGTCCTTCAGCCGCACCCGCACCTGCTCGATCTCGATGCGGCCGTCGGGCGCGGTCGTGAGGCGGCCCTCGGCGCTCGCCGCCGCGCCCGGCGGCTTGCGCACGATGCCGCCGCCGTAGAGCAGCTCCGCGCCGGTCGCGTCGAGCGCGAAGGTGCCGGTGGGCCGGTCGAGCGCGCCGCGCAGCTCCGCCGCGAGCGACACCGGCCCGCGGATCGCGGCGTCGCCGATCGCGAAGGCGGCGTCGCCGATCCGCACCTCGAGGTCGGCGGCATCGGGCGTCCGGGCGGGACCGCGCAGGGCGAGCGTGCCGTCGAGCGCGCCGCCGAGCGTCGCGCCGTCGCCGAGGTAGGGTGCGAAGGCAGCGGCCGGCAGGCGCTCGAGCGTGAGCGTGGCGGCGAGCGTGCGGCTGGCGTCCACGCGGCCCTCGCCGCGCAGGCCGCCCTCGCCGACCCGCGCCGAGCCCGAGAACACGAGCGCCCGCGCCTCGCTCGTGCGGGCGCGCGCCTCGAGATCGGCGAGCACGAGCGTCACCGGCGGCGTCACGGTGCGGTCCTCGAAGGTGAGGCGGGTGTTCTCGACGTCGAGGCGGCGCACGGCGAAGGTGAAGCCGCCCTCCCCTTCGGGTGCGCTCGGCGCCGCGCCGCCGGGCTCCGCGGGCGCCGTGCCGCCGGGCGCACGGGGCTCCGCGCCGCCGGGCTCGCCGGGCGCCGCGCCCGGAGCGGGCTGCGCCGCGGGGCCCTGCCACGGCCAGCGCAGCCCGTCCGCGGTGCGCACCGCGCGCAGCACGCCGCCCTCGATCGCGACGCGGTCGATCACGACCGCGCCCGCGAGCAGCGGCAACAGCGCGACGCGCAGCTCCGCGCGTTCGACCGCGAGCGCCGTGCCGTCGCCGAGCTTCGCCTGCTCGACCCGCACGCGCGGGGGCAGGACGCCCACCTCGAGCGCCTCCCAGCCGGGCTCCTGTCCGGTCGCCCCGCGGACCGCCTCGCGCAGGCGCGCCCCGAACGCGTCGCTCGCGACGTAGCCCGAGAGCCACCAGCCGAGCCCTCCCAGGGCCGCGGCCGCCAGCACGGCGAGAGCGAGGGCGACGCGCGCGAGCGCCCGCATCTCAGCCGCCCCGGAGCCGGCGCAGCAGCACCTCGCGCGCGGCGGCGGGGCTCGCCTTGCCGCCCGTGCGCCGCATGATCTGGCCCATCAGGAAGTGGAGCCCCTTGTCCTCACCCGCGCGCACCTGCTCGGCCACCGCCGGGTGCGCGGCGATCACCTCCTCGACCGTCGCCTCGAGCGCGCCGGCGTCGGAGACGGCCTCGAGCCCGCGCTCGCGCACCAGCGCCTCGGGGTCGCCGCCGTGCTCGAGCAGCTCCGCGACGAGCGGGCGCGCGTTCGCCGCGGTGACGCGGCCGGCCTCGACGAGGGCGATCAGGCGGCCCAGGGCCGCGGGCTCGAGGCGCGTGGCCTCGAGCTCGAGCCCGCGCTCGCCGAGCGCCTGGAGCACGTCGCGCTGGATCCAGTTGGCGGCGCTCTTCGCCGCCTTCGCACCGCCGCCGAGCGCCGCCGCCACGGCCTCGAAGCAGTCGGCGACCGCACGGCTCTCGGCGAGCAGCCGCGCGTCGTAGGGGGAGAGCCCGTAGTGCTCCTCGAAGCGCGCGCGCTTCGCCTCCGGGAGCTCCGGCAGGGCCTGCCGCACCGCCTCGATCGCAGCCTCGTCGACGACGAGCGGGATCAGGTCGGGGTCGGGGAAGTAGCGGTAGTCGTCCGAGTTCTCCTTGAGGCGCATCACGCGCGTCGCCTTGCGCTCGGCGTCGTAGTGCAGCGTGCACTGCTGCACGCGCCCGCCCCGGTCGAGGAGTGCGGCCTGGCGCGCGATCTCGGCGTGCAGCGCCTCCTCGACGAAGCGGAAGCTGTTCAGGTTCTTGAGCTCGGTGCGGGTGCCGAGCCGGGTCTCGCCGTGCGGGCGCAGCGAGAGGTTTGCGTCGCAGCGGAACTGCCCCTTCTCCAGGTCGGCGTCCGACACGCCGGCGTAGCGGAGGATCCGGTGCAGCGCGCGCAGGTACGCAGCCGCCTCGGCGGGTGAGCGCAGGTCCGGCTCCGAGACGATCTCGAGCAGCGGGACGCCGGCGCGGTTCAGGTCGACGTGGGTGTCGTCGGCGCCGGCCACCGCGGCGTCGTGGATCGACTTGCCGGCGTCCTCCTCCATGTGGATGCGGGTGAGCCCGATCCGCACCGGCTCGCCGCCGGTATCGACGTCGAGCCAGCCGCCGGTCGCGAGCGGCTCCTCGAACTGCGAGATCTGGTAGCCCTTCGGCAGGTCGGGATAGAAGTAGTTCTTGCGCGCGAAGACCGAGCGCGCGTGCACCTTGCAGTGGGTGGCGAGCCCCGCGCGGATCCCGAGCTCGACCGCCTTCGCGTTCAGCACCGGCAGCACGCCGGGCAGCCCGAGGTCGATCGGGTGGACCGCATGGTTCGGCGGCTCCCCGTAGCGCACCGGCGCCGGGCTGAAGAGCTTCGACTCGGTCCGGAGGTGCACGTGCACCTCGAGCCCGATCACCACCTCGTAGCGGGCGTGCACCCGACGCGTCATGACGGAGCGTCCCGCCCGCTCATCGCCCGGGCTCCCAGAGCGCCGGATCCGGCGTCCGCGCGTGCCAGTCCGTGCGCCGCTGGTACGCGTCCGCCGCGCGCAGCAGCGTCGCCTCGTCGAGCGGCCGCCCGAGGAGCTGGAGGCCGACCGGGAGCCCGTCCGCGAAGCCACAGGGCAGCGAGACGCCCGGGATGCCGGCCAGGTTCGCCGACACCGTGTAGATGTCGGAAAGGTACATCGCGAGCGGGTCGCCGGTCTTCTCGCCGATCCGGAACGCCGGCTCGGGGGTGGTGGGGCCCGCGAGCAGGTCGCAGCCGGCGAAGGCCTGCTCGAAGTCGCGGCGCAGGAGCGTGCGCACCTTCATGGCCTTGCGGTAGTAGGCGTCGTAGTAGCCGGCCGAGAGCACGTAGGTGCCGAGCAGGATGCGCCGCTTCACCTCGGGCCCGAAGCCCTCCGAGCGCGTGCGCCGGTACATCTCGCCGAGCGTCGCCGCCTCGGCGCGGCGCCCGAAGCGCACGCCGTCGTAGCGCGCCAGGTTGCTCGACGCCTCGGCGGTGGCGATCAGGTAGTAGGTGGCGATCGCGTGCGGCGCGTGGGGCAGCGAGACCTCGCGGGTCTTGGCGCCCGCCCGCTCGAGCTCGGCGACGGCCTCGCGCACGCGCTCGGCGACCCCCGGCGCGAGCCCTTCCTTCGCGAAGAACTCGCGCGGAAGCCCGATCACGAGCCCGGAGACGTCGCCGCTCAGGGCCGCGCGCAGCCGCGGCGGCGGCTCCGGGAGCGAGGTCGAGTCGAGCGGGTCGTGCCCGGCGATCGCCTCGAGCACGAGCGCGCAGTCGGCCGCCGTGCGCGCGAAGGGCCCGATCTGGTCGAGCGAGGACGCGAAGGCCACGAGCCCGTAGCGCGACACGCGCCCGTAGGTGGGCTTGAGTCCCGTGACGCCGCACAGCGACGCCGGCTGGCGGATCGAGCCGCCCGTGTCGCTGCCGAGCGCGATCGGCACGACACCGGCCGCCACCGCCGCCGCCGAGCCCCCCGACGAGCCGCCCGGCGTGCGTCCGGGATCCCAGGGGTTGCGCGCCACCCCGTAGACCGAGTGCTCGGTAGACGAGCCCATCGCGAACTCGTCCATGTTGGTGCGGCCGATCACGACGGCGCCGGTCGCCCGCAGGCGCGCCGTCGCCGTGCCCGGATAGGGCGCGACGAAGCCCTCGAGGATGCGCGACGCGCAGGTGCAGGGCTCGCCCTCGTCGACGAGCAGGTCCTTGAGCGCCACCGGCACGCCGTCGAGCGGCCCGCGCGCCTCGCCCCGGGCGCGCCGCGCGTCGCTCGCCGCGGCGTCGTCGCGCGCGCGCGCGGGCGAGAGGTGCACGAAGGCGCCGAGCCCCTGCGCGCGCCCGGCCGCGGCGAGCGCCGCGTCCGCCAGCTCCAGGGCCGAGACGCGCCCGCCCTCCAGCGCGGCCGCCAGGTCCGACGCGGTGGCGAAGCGCACTAGCCCTCGTCCTCCTCCAGCACCTTGGGCACCACGAAGGCGAAGCCTTCGCGGGCGGGGGCGTTGGCGAGGGCGCGCTCGGGCGGGAGCGGCGCCTCGGCCCGGTCCGGCCGCAGCGGGGTCCGCAGCGCGAGCGCGTGGTCGGTGGGCTCGACCGCCCCGGTGTCGAGCGCGTCGAGCTGGGCGACGTAGCCGAGGATCGCCCCGAGCTCCGCCGTCATGCGCTCCGCCTCACCGGGCCCGAGCTCGAGGCGCGCGAGCTCCGCGATGCGCTCCACGTCGGCCCGTTCGATGCGCGCCATGGGCGCCAAGGTAGCGCCGTGCGCGGGCCCCCTCCCCTGCTTGCCACGCCCGGGGCCGAGCAGTAGCCTGCGGCGCCGAAATGCCCGAAGACGCTGAACCTTCGTCTCCCTCCGCCTCCGCAGCACCCGCCGACGCCTCCTCCGAGAACCTCTTCGCCGCGCTGCCCGAGGACATCCAGAGCGGCCTGCGCGAGCTCGGCTGGCGCACGCCGATGCCGGTGCAGGCAGCCACGATCCCCGCCATGCGGGCGCGCCGCGACCTGATCGTGCAGGCGCGCACCGGCAGCGGGAAGACCGGCGCCTTCGGCATCCCGATCGTCGCCGAGGTGGACGCGGACCTGCGCGCGCCGCAGGCGCTCGTGCTGACACCGACTCGTGAGCTCGCGAACCAGGTCGCGAGCGAGCTCGTCACGATCGGCAAGCACCGCGGCATCGTCTGCCTGCCGATCTATGGTGGGGTCGGCTACGGGCCGCAGCTCGAAGGGCTGGCGGCCGGGCCGCACATCGTGGTGGGCACGCCCGGGCGGATCCTCGACCACCTCGGCCAGCGCCGGCTCGTGCTCGACCGCGTGCGCTTCTTCGTGCTCGACGAGGCCGACGAGCTGCTCTCGCTCGGCTTCTGGCCCGACATGCGCGAGATCGACCGTTACCTCCCGCCGAAGGAGAGGCGCCAGACCTGCCTGTTCTCGGCCACGATGCCCGAGAAGGTGCGCGCCCTCACGCGCGTCTTCATGCGCGATCCGGAGTTCGTGACGCTCTCCGAGGGCCAGATCGCACCCGCCGAGATCGAGCATTTCTTCTACCTCGTGAGCGCACAGGAGAAGGAGCAGGCGCTGGTCCGGATCCTCGAGTACGAGGACCCCGAGAGCGCGATCATCTTCTGCAACACCAAGGACGACGTCCGCTACGTGACGGCCTTCCTCCAGCGCCGCGGCTTCGACGCCGACCAGATCTCGGGCGATCTGGCCCAGGCCGCGCGCGAGCGGGCGATGGCGCGCATCAAGGCCGGCGAGCTGCGCTTCCTGGTCGCCACCGACGTGGCCGCGCGCGGCATCGACATCTCGGACCTGACCTGCGTGATCGGCTACACCGCACCGGACTCGCCGGAAACCTACGTGCACCGCACCGGCCGTACCGGCCGCGCGGGCAAGGCCGGTTTCGCGATCTCCCTCGTGTCGGCGCTCGACATCGGCAACTTCAAGTATCTCCAGAACGTGAACCGGATCCAGATCACGGAACGCAAGCTCCCGTCCGACGCCGAGCTCCTCGACCGGCTGCGCGAGCGGCTCACGGTCAAGGTGGAGCAGGAGATGCGCGCAGTGCCCGAGCGCGAGCGCGCCTGGAAGATCGACCGCTGGGTGGCCGTGGTGTCGGCGATGGCGGCCAGCGACGAGGGGCGCCGCGAGCTGGCCGCGATCTGCTCGGCCTACCTGAAGGAGCACCGCCCCCAGACCACGGTCGGCGAGGTCGAGGTGGGTGCCACACGCGACGCCGATGCCGAGCGCGCCCCGCAGCGGCGCGAGGGCGGTGGGCGCTCGCGGCGCGGTGGCGGGCGCGGGCGCGGCGGTCGCGGGCGGCGCTAGCCGGAGCGCGCGATGCGCATCACCGTCTTCGCGGGCTCCAGCCGCCAGGCGGCCGAGCCCTTCCTCGCGGTGGCCACGGCGCTCGGCGCCGAGATCGCGCGCCGGGGACACGATCTCGTCTATGGAGGAGGACGCACCGGGCTCATGGGCGCGCTCGCCGACGGCGCGCTCGCAGCCGGTGGCCGGGTCCACGGCGTGATCCTGCGCCGCTTCATCGACGAGGACGTCCATCATCTCGGGGTCGAGATGTGTGAGGTCGACGACATGCGCGCGCGCAAGGCCGGCCTCGACGAGCGCGCCGACGCCTTCGTCGCCCTGCCCGGCGGCCTCGGCACGCTCGAGGAGCTCGCCGAGGTGCTCTCGTTCCGCAAGCTCGGGCTCCACCACCGGCCGGTGGTGCTGCTCGACGCCGCGGGCTTCTGGGACCCCCTGCTCGAATGGCTCGGGCGCGCGATCGACACGGGCTTCGAGAAGCCCACGGCGCGCGCGTGGTGGGCGGTCGCCGGGAGCGCGGCCCGGGCCGTGGAGCTCTGCGAGACCCTCGCGGCAACCGCAACCCCGGGGGAGCCGGGGCGCGATCGCCGGCCCGGCAACGATCCTCCTTGAAGCGAGCGGCCTCCCCCCCATAGACTCGCGCGTTCCGGACGCGCCCGTGGCGAGGAAGGGGGTGGTGTCGATGCGCGCGCATCTGCTCGGCGGCCGGGGAGCCTGGCTTCCCGTGATCCTCCTGCTCTCGCTCTCCCAGGTCGGGCTCGACTGCGACGAGCCGTCGCCCTTGCTCCGGGTCGTGACGCCGGCCCACGAGAGCACGGTCACGACGCTCTCCTTCCCGCTGCAGATCGACCTCCACCCGAGCGCGGACGCCGCGACGCTGCGCGTCGAGCTGAACGGCGAGGACGTCACCGATCGGCTGACGGGCGGGCCGGCGACCTGGACCGCCACGATCGCGCCGGGCGCGCCGCTGCGCGACCACAACGAGATCTTCGTCGCGGTCCGCTCCAGCGAGACGCCGGCGCTCGAGAGCGGTCGTCGCTCCCGCTTCGACTACCTTCCGCCCAAGGCGCGCGCGTCCCGGATCGACGACCCCGCCGACTGCCCGACCGGCCCGCTGGCGCACTGCACGGCCGACGACTACCTGCTCGCCAACGACGTCGCGCGCTTCGTCGTCCAGAAGCCCACCCAGCGCGAGCTGATCTTCGTCGGCACCTGGGGCGGCAACCTGATCGACGCCGAGCTCGTGGAGGACGGCGTGCGCCAGGGCAACGAGAGCTTCTTCGAGCTGCAGCCGGCCGTGAACGTCGAGACCGTGGTGAACGCCGTCAGCGCCGAGATCCTGAACGACGGCGCGGATGGCACCACCGCCATCCTGCGCACCTGCGGCCCCGACGACCTGCTCGACGACATCAATCCCTCCTCGGTGATCGAGCAGGCCGGCGCCACGTTCCCGCCCGGCGTGGACGACCAGGACTACGAGGTCTGGGGCTGCACCGAGTACCGCCTCGAGCCCGGCACGCGGACGGTGGAGCTGCGCACCACGATCGCGAACATGGAGGCGGTGGATCTCCCGCTCTACGTCGGCGACTACATCAACGGCGGCGGCGAGCTCGAGCAGTGGACGCCGCTCTCCGACCAGGCGCCGATCCCGATGGGCCAGGCCGGGGTCGGCGAGATGCTCGCCAACTGGGGCGTCTCGCTCGTGTCCTTCTTCGGCTACGACGATGCCGAGGGGGTCGACTACGCGCTGCTCGACGCCCGGCCGCCCGACGTGGCGCTGCCCTCGAGCACCTTCACGACCTCCGGCGTGTCCTTCGTGCTCCACGGGCACGCGGTGCCGGCCGTGCTCGGCGCCGGGATCCCGCCGAACTTCACGGTGCCTGCCGGCGGTGCCAACACCTTCACGCGCTGGTTCTCGATCGGCGACGGCAGTGGGGCCAACGCCGTCGAGGCCTTCGCCGACGTCCACGGCCTCCCGACCGGCCGCCTGCGCGGCTGCGTGCGCGACGCCTCGGGCGACCCCCTACCCGGCGCGCGCGTCGCGGCCGGCCGCGACACCGCCGGCGGCACCACGGCGCTCCACCTGCTGCGCGCCCACTGGGTGACGGACGCCGAGGGCTGCTACGACGGCCGCATCCCGGCCGGCTCCTACCTGGTCGCCGCAGCCAAGGAGGGCTTCCCCTACGAGGGCGGCGGCGCGGCGCCCGCGACCCACCTGGTGACCCTCACCGCAGGCGCAACGACCGTCCAGGACGTGGTCCTGCCCGAGACGGGCCGCCTGCACGTGACGGTCGTCGATCACGCGGGCCAGCCGGTCCCCGCCCGCGTCTCGGTGGTAGGCTTCGACCCGAGCCCCGAGCCCAGCCTGTTCGCCACCGTGCTGTCCGCGAACGACACGCGCACCCACCTCTTCTACGACCTGAGCCAGGACGCGGTGCCGACCGGCCTCTCGCGCAGCGAGTACACCGAGGCGAACGGCGTCGCGGACCTGCTGCTCGAGCCCGGCACCTACCAGATCGCGGTCTCGCGCGGCGGCGAGTGGTCGCTCTACACCGAGCAGGTGACGATCGCCGCCGACGCCACCACGAACGTGTCGGCACAGATCGCGCACGTGCTCGACACGAGCGGCTGGATCTCCGCGGACTACCACGTGCACATGATCGACAGCCAGGACTCGCGCGTGAGCCGGCGCGCCCGGATCCGGTCCTACGCCGGCGAGGGCGTCGACTCGATCGTGGCCACCGACCACGCCCACGTGACGGACCTCGATCCCGAGATCGCGAGCCGGGGCTTCACGCCCTTCGTGAACGCCACGCCGGGCGAGGAGATCACGACCTTCGACTACGGGCACTTCAACGCCTACCCGCAGGGCCCGGATCCTGCGCAGCCGCAGACCCAGGGCGCCACCGACCACGGCGGCGCGGCGCCGCCCGGCGAGGGCTTCCCGAGCAACGGTCACTTCAACCTGTCGCCCGCCGAGATCCACGCCGCGGTGCTGGCCGACCCCTCGAACGCGGGTCTCGAGACGGTCGTGCAGGTGAACCACATCGACGGCCACTTCGACCCGCTCAAGATCGACACGGCCGTGACCCCGCCGCGCTCGTTCCTGGACCCGGGCGAGCCGGCGATGTTCCGGCTCGACCCCTCGATCCCGAACTTCTTCCACGCCTTCCCGGCCCTCGAGCTGTGGAACGGCGCCTCGGCGCAGAAACAGGAGACCGAGTTCCTGGGCGAGCGCATCGGGATCTGGATGAACCTGCTGAACCAGGGCCTGCCCGCGACCTTCGTGGCGGACACCGACACCCACGAGTACCACAGCCTCTCGGCCGCCGGTGCGCGCACCTGGACGCCCGCCTCGAGCGACGCGGTGCCGGCGGTCTCCGACGCCGAGATCGCACGCGCGATCCACGCCGGCAAGGCGGTCGGCGGGCAGGGCGTCTTCCTGACCGCACGCCTGCTCGCCACCGACGGCTCGGCCGGCAGCGCGCAGCTCGGCGGCGTCGTGCCGGCGGGGACGGCACCCGCAACCACCGCAGCGGGGACGCTGCTCAGCGTCGGCAACGGGGAGGTCGACCTCGAGATCCGGGTCCAGGCCCCCACCTGGGCGCCCTACGACCGCATCGTGCTCTACCGCAACGCCACCACCGCGGTCGCCCGCCGCAACGACGGCATCCCGACCCTCTACTCCGCGCTGCCGGCGCAGACGCTGCTCGCCGGGACCGACTTCACGGTGGACACCGTCGCGGTGAACGGCTCGCAGCGGCTCGAGACGAACCTGACGCTCCGGCTCGACGGGATCACCGGGGACGAGTGGATCGTGGTGGCGGCGCGCGGCCTGCAGGGCGTCTCGCCGCCGATGTTCCCGGTCTACCCGCACCCGACCGACGTCGCGACGGAGAACCCCACGCTCGCCGACCTGATGGACGTGACCGCCGCCGAGAAGGGCGTGCGTGCGCTCGGCGTCACGAACGCGCTCTTCCTCGACGTGGACGGCAACGGCGTCTTCGACCCGCCCGGCGTGTGGGTGGTGAGGCCCTGAGCGCAGCGCGCGTCCTCGCGAGCACGCGGGTCCTCGCCGTGCTCGCCGTACTCGGCGGGCTCGGCGGGCTGGCAGGGCTGGCCGGCACGGCCGCGGCGGCGAGCACGGCGCCGCCCCCGGCCGCGGGCGGCGGCCCGCTCCTGCGCGCCGTCGAGGGCGCACGGCGCGTGGTGGCCGGGACCATCGAGACGCCCGCCGCCGTGGATCGCAGCGGCTGGTCCGCGTGGCTCCGCGTCGAGGACGACCTCGACGCGCCGGGGCGCGGCGTACCGGGCGGGGAGCGCCTGCGGATCGCCTGGGAGGAGCTGGCTCCCGTGCGGCCCACGCGCTTCGCGGCGGGCGAGCGCGTGCTGGTCGCCCTCGAGCCGCTCCCGGGCTGGTCGCTCTGGCGCGAGCGCTTCCCGGAGCGCGACGCGCTCGCGGTCGCGGCCGAGGGCTACGCGTTCCTGCGTGCCCCGGATCCCGCCACGATCCAGGGCCTCCGGCACTGGCGCGCGCTCGCCGGCGACGCCCGCGACCGCGCACCGGGCGCCTCCGCGCTCGCGGCGCTCGCGGCGCGGGGTGCCCCGCCGGTCGCGGAGGCCGCCGCCGCCCGGCTCGCCGAGATCCCGGGCCTCGCGACCCAGCTCGACGCAGCGGCCGTCGCGGACCTCTCCGCCGCGCTCGCCGATCCCGCACGCTCCGTCCCGCTCCGGCTCGCGCTCCTCCGCCTCGCGGGCCCGCACCGGCTCGCCGCCCTGCGCCCCGCCGTGGCGGCGCGGAGCGAAGGGGGCCCGCCGCTGGCCGCCGCCGCCTGGGAGGCGCTCGCCGAGCTCGACGGAGGCCTCCCGGCGCCGACCCTGCGGCGCCTGCTCGCAAGCGACGACCCCGAGCTGCGCGCCGTCGCCGCGAGCCGCGCGGCCGGCACGCCGCTCGCGGCGCGCGCCGCCGCGCTCGCGCGGCGCGACCCGGCGCCCGTCGTACGCGAAGCGGCCGTGCGCGCGCTCGTCGCAACGCGCGATCCGCCCTACGTCGATCTCGCCTTCGAGGCGCTCTCCGATCCGGCCCTCGGGGTGCGCGGCGCCGCCGCGCAGGGCCTCGGCGCGATCGGCTCCGCGCTCGTGCCGCGCCTGCGCGCCCTCGCGGAAGCTTCGAGTGGGCGCGAAGCCGCGGGCGCCATCACCGCGCTCGCCTACGCGGGAGCGGAGGGACGCGAAGCCCTGCACGCGATCGCCCGCTCGCATCCCGACGCCGCCACCCGCCAGCTCGCGCGGCTCTTTGCCGGCGAGCCCCTGCGCGCGCACTGAGAGCGCCCCGCGCCCTCGCCCAGGGGGTGCGCCGTCCGGCAAGGCTCAGGGCGCGAGGGCAAGGCGCTCGGCGGAGCGATCCGGCTCGCGCAGGGTGAGGGCGCGCCCCGCCGGATCGAGCTCGCACCAGGCCTCGCGCTCGTCGCGGGCGGGCTCCAGCGCGTCCGGCTCGCAGCGCGTCCGCCGCTCGCCGTCGAGGTCGATGGCACCGGCTGCGCCGGCGGCGTCGGCGAAGACCAGGCGCGTGCACCCGCCGGCGGGCCTGCGCTCGCACCACTCGAGGGCCTTCTCGACGCTGTCGAGACGTTCGAGGCACTGGTCGAGCAGCAGCGCACCCGACACCGCACAGCGATCGCGGCCGCCCCCGCGTGCGGCCGGCCCCTCGAGCCGGTCGATCGCGCCGGCCAGGCCGCGCTGGTTCACGCCGGCCAGCGCCACGACCAGCGCGGGGCGCGTGAGAGCGAGGAAGGGGTAGGCCCCGTCCGGGTGCGCCTCGCGCACGACGAGACCCGTCGGCGGAAGCGGTGCGCGCAGCCGCAGCACGACGCGCGGCGCGCCGCCGGCGGCGGGCGCGACGCCGGCGGCAAGGAGCGGCGCGCCGGCGAGCTCCTCCTCGAGCAGCGCCAGGAGCGCCTCGCGCGGCAGGCCGGCGCCGGCCGCCAGGCCGGCGACGCGCTCGTCGAGGTGCGGGAAGTGGCGCGCGAGGTCGCGGGCGAGGGCGCGGCCGGGGCGGGCACCAGACCCCCGGCGCAGCATCGCGAGCCAGCCCCGCTCGCCCTCCCAGCCGAGCGCCCGGGCATCGGCACGCACGGCCTCCCGGCAGGCGCGGCCCTGATCGAGGCCCAGATCCCGGGGCGAGCCCTGGCCGGCGATGCGCTGCATGGCGCAGGGGTCTAGCGTACCGGCCCCGCCCCGATCAGGGCGCCGGCTGCCGGCGCAGGACCGCCAGCTCGTCCGCCACCGTCTGCCGGTAGGGGCCGTCCTTGCGGAGCGCCTCCTCGAGCGCCGCGATCGCCTCGGCGCGCTCGCCACGGGCCTCGTGGGCCATCGCCGCCACGCGAAGCTCCCCCTGGTTGGCGACGTGCCGCCGGGCTGCGAAGCGCTCGAGCCAGAGGCCGGCCACCTCGGCCCGGGCGGCCCGGAAGGCGGGGTCGCGCAGGATCGGGCCGAAGGCCGGGACCCGCTCGAGCGCCACGAACTGGTCGAAGCCCTTCGCGCGCGCGGCCCGCAGCGCGGCGGCGGCGCCCTCGGCATCGTGCTGCTCGCCGGCGCGGAAGGCGCGCGTCAGGGACGCCTGGATGCCCTCCGGGTAGTTCCGGGCCGCGTCGACCATGAGGAGCGGCTCGGAGCGCCAGATCGCCGCTCGCGACGGCACGCGCGCCGTGAGCCCCCCGAGCAGCACGAGCGCGCCCGCCAGGGCGGCGGCCGCGAGCGCGTCGGCGCGGGCCGGCGCGCGGGCCCCGAGCCGCCCGAGCCCGCGCTGCGCGAGCAGCAGCGCCACGCCGACCAGGCCCGGCAGCGGCATGTAGAGGTAGCGGTCTCCGAGCGGATAGGTGAAGGGGAAGAACTGTGCGATCGGGATCCAGCCGCCGATCGCCCAGGCCCAGTAGACCGCCTCCTCGTCGCGGCGCAGGAAGCAGCGGAGCGCCCGCGCCGCGAAGAGCACGAGCGCGAGCGCGCCGAAGAGCCACCAAGGATCCGCCGCCGAGAGGGCCCGGGGCGGATCGTGGAAGGCCGAGAGCCCGGTGCCGGTCGCGGCCATCACCAGGTAGCGGGCGAGGAGCGCGACGATCGTGCGCGCGCTCACCCAGGCGTCCGGGTGGAGCCCCAGGTCGGACTCCCCGATGCGCTGGAAGGCGGCCCACTGGGGCGGCGCGTAGAGCGCGAAGACGGCAAGCCACGCGAGCAGCCACCAGCCCGCGCGCGCAGCGCTCCGCACCTCCCCGGCACGAGGGCACGGAGGGGGGCCGCACCAGACCCGCACGATCGCCACCGGCAGCGCGAAGACCGCCAGCGCCTTCGACAGCAGCGCCAGGGCGAAGAGCAGCACCGCCAGGGCGGGCCGCCGCTCCTGGAGCTGGAGCGCGCCGAGCGCGAAGCTCATCGCGAGCAGCGTCTTCACCTCGGAGATCCAGGCCACCACCTCGACGTTGGCCGGGTGCAGGAGGAAGAGCGCGCCGCCGAGGAGGGCGCCGAGCGGCGCCACGCCCGAGCGCCGGTAGAGCGCCACGAGCTGCACCGACACCAGCGCGTGCAGGGCCACGTTGGTCAGGTGGTAGCCACGCACGTCTTCGCCGAAGAGCCGCCACTGCAACGCGTGGGTGAGCAGGTGCACGGGTGCCCAGTTGGCGGCGTACTCGGTGACGGGGCCCCAGGGACGCAGGATCGCCAGCAGGTGGGCAGGCGTCGGGTCGCGGATCCACGGGTTGTTGACGACGAATCCCCAGTCGTCGGAGACGAAGGCGCCGGCGAGGGCCGGGGCGTAGAGCGGGAGCAGCAGGAGGAGGCAGGCTCCGAGCAGGACGGCCCAGGCGCGGCGTCGTCCGGCCAGCGCGGCGAGGCGCGCGTCGAGGGAACGCACCCGGGAGATCGCCTCGCTCGCAGCGCGCACGGCTCGGGACCCTAGCACGGGGGCCCGCGCCTCCCGGCTCCCCGCCTTCCCCCGCGCTCCCGCCGCCGGCGCGGGCTCAACCCCAGTAGCGCATCAGGACCCGCTGCACCGACACGCCGAGGAAGAGCGCCACGCAGCCCACCACGAGCCCGTGCAGGAGGGGCGGGAGCGGGCGCGCTCGCGGGACGTGCAGGGCGACGAGCACGAGCGGCGCGAGCGGCGCGAGGTAGCGCCCCTGCACGCCGCGCACGAGCGGAGCCGCGACCTCGTTCCAGCCGAGGTAGGCGATCCCGAGCGTGGCGAGCAGGCCGGCACCCGCGAGGCCCAGGGCCAGCGCGCGGCCCCGGCCACGGACGGGGCTCGCCGGCCCGCCGTCGAGGAGCGCCACCGCGAGCAGCAGGGCGAGGGCCGCGCGGTAGAGCCACATCGGGAGCCAGGTGTCCGCGTGGCCGAGCAGCCCGACGAAGCTCGTCGCCCACAGCCAGCCGAGCTCCCGGACGGTCCGGGCGAGGACGCCGGCGAAGCCGGCGGGGTGCGCGGCGATCCAGCGGAGCTGCGCCCCGGGATCGGCGCCGGGGACCAGCGGCTCGTGGCCGAGGTTCGCGACGTAGGCCGCCCACAGCACGCCCGGGACGACGCCGCACGCGAGCCAGGCACCCTGCGCGGCGAGCCAGCGGGCGCGCCCCCCGAAGCGCGCGCGCGGCACCAGGAACGCGAGCCCGACGACCGGCAGGTAGCCGGGCTTCGCGAGCCCGAGCGCCGCCGCGAGCGCCGCGAGCCCGACGAGCGGCCTCCAGCCGAGCGGCCCGCGCTCGGGCTGCGCTTCGCGCAGGACGGCGGCCACGAGCAGGAGCGCGATCCCGAGCGTCGGCGCGTCGGCCGCGAGCGAGGCGGCGAGGAAGAGCGACATCGGCAGCAGCCCGAGCACGAGGAACGCGCTGCGGTGCGCCGGGGCCAGGCGCAGCGCGGCGGCGAGCAGCACCAGGTACGCGAGCAGGTTGGCGATCCGCCCGAGATACAGGAGCTCGACGGGCGAGGCTCCGAGCGCGCGCGCCGCCCCGACCCCGAGCGCCCCGGGGAGGTAGGCGAGCGGTGAGTAGAGGCTCGGCAGGGGGCGCCACTCGCGCACCTCCGGGCGGAGGGCGACGCGGAGCTCGCGCTCGAGGCGCCAGGGCTCCTGGCGCCGCTCGGGATGCATCTGGATTCCTTCGCCGAGCCGCGCCGGCATGCGCAGGAGGGTGCGCGGAACCGAGACCTGCGCGCGTCCCTCGTGCAGCTCGGCCCCGAAGCAGCCCTCGGCGATCAGGAAGGCGCGGGCGAGATGGCGGATCTCGTCCGGCGGCTGGAGCGGCGGCGTGAACCACGCGAAGGCCAGTCCGAAGGGCAGCCCGATCGCGAGGCTCCAGCGCGCGGGCGACCACGCCGCGAGCCGGCGCGCAAGCCGGCGCACGAGTCGGGGCTTCCCGGGCGCGGTCTCGGCTGCGGACGGAGGCCGGTCCATCGAGGGCGGGAAGGTGACCGATCGCCACGCCCACAGCGAACCAGCCGGCGGGCGCGTTGCTAGCCTCCGCGGCGCGGCGCGGCGCGGCGCGGCGTGAGGAGCGCGAGGCGCGGCGTGGCGCGGCACGGCACGGGCACGGGCACGGCACGGCTCGGGCACGGCTGGGGCACGGGCACGGCGCGGAGTGGCGTGGCGTCGGACGGCGGTCGGTCGAGCGGTCGGATCGGACGGTGGGTGGGAATGGAGCGAAACGCGAAGCGGCGCTGGCGCAGACGGATCGCCGTCGCCTGCCTGCTGCCGGGCGCCCTGGCGTGCACGCCGGACGCGCCGCCGCCCCCCGCCCCCGAGCGGCCGCTGCGGGTGGTACTGGTCTCGATCGACACCCTGCGGGCGGACCACGTCGGTGCCTACGGCGCCGGCCCCGGGCGCACCCCGGCGCTCGACGCCCTGGCCGCCACCGGCGTGCGCTTCGAGAACGCCATCACCCCGGCCCCGATCACGCTCCCCTCGCACACCACCCTGCTGACCGGCCTCGACCCGCCCGAGCACGGCATCCACCACAACGGGCTCTTCCGCCTGCGCGACGACGTGCCGACGCTCGCGGCCCACCTCCGCGAGGCAGGCTACGCCACGGCGGCCTTCGTCGGGTCCTTCGTGCTCGCGGAGCGCTTCGGGCTCGCCCGCGGCTTCGACGTCTACGACGACACCTTCGCGCTCGGCTCCCCGTCCCACGGTGGTGTCGCCGTCGCCGAGCGCCCGGCGGACCAGGTGGTCGACGCCGCCCTCGCCTGGCTGGCCGCTGCGCCCGATCGCTCGTTCCTGTTCGTGCACCTCTACGACCCCCACGCCGAGCACCAGCCCCCGGAGCCCTTCGCGACGCGCCATCGGGGCAACCTCTACGCGGGCGAGATCGCCTTCGCCGACGCAGAGGTGGGGCGGCTCCTGGACGCGGTCGCGGCCCGCTGGCCCGACGGCGCCACGCTGGTCGCCGTGACCAGCGACCACGGCGAGAGCCTCGGCGAGCACGGCGAGGACTCCCACTCCTTCACGCTCTACGACGCAACCCAGCGGGTGCCGCTGCTCCTGCGCGGCCCGGGGCTGCCGGCGGGGGTCACGGTGGCGCCGGTGGTGCGGCTCGCGGACGTGGCGCCGACGCTGCTCGCGGCGCTCGGCGCGTCCCCGCTCCCCGGCGCGACCGGGCGGCCGCTCCAGCCGCTCCTCGCCGGCCCGGAGGTCGAGCCTCGCAGCGCCTACCTCGAGACCCTGGCGACCCACTACGACTGGCGCTGGAGCCCGGTCTACGGGATCCGCACCGCCACCCACAAGTACCTGCGGGCGCCCCGCCCGGAGCTCTACGACCTGCGCGCGGACCCCGGCGAGACCCACGATCTCGCCGCCACCCTGCCGGAGCTCGCCGCGACGCTCGACCGCGCCCTCGACGAACGGCTCGCGGGACGCAGCGCACCGCGGCCGAACCTCGCCCTCGACCCCGCCGAGCGCGCCCGCCTCGAGGCGCTCGGCTACGTCGCGCCCGTGCCCGCGGGCCCGGGCCAGGCGCCGCCGCTCGGCACGGTCGGGGGCACCGACCCCAAGGACGAGCTGTTCCTGGTCGGCGAGATGCACCGGCTCAACGAGCTGCTCGGCGCGCAGCGCTTCGACGAGGCGCTCGCGGTGGCCGGGGAGCTCGGGGAGCGCGGCCTCGAGATCGGGGTGCTGCAGCTGCGGGCGGCCCTCGGAGCCGGCCGCTACGAGCAGGCCCGGGCGCTGGCCGAGCGCCTGATCCGGGAGCTGCCCGAGGAGGGCCGGCTCCATGCCCTGCTCGGGCGCATCCTCGAGGCACGCGGCGACGCGCCCGGTGCGACCGCAGCCTACGAGCGCGCGCTCGCCCTCGAGGCCCCGAGCGCGCTGCCCCTCACGGGCCTCGGCCGGCTCGCCGAGGCGGCGGGCCGCACGGAGGAGAGCCGGAGCTGGTACGAGCGAGCCCGCCAGGCGCCGATCCCGGATGCCGAGCCGACCTGGCGGCTCGCGGCGCTGGCGCTCGAGGCCGGGGACGTGGAGCGCGGCGGCGCGCTCCTGCGCGCGCTGCCGCGGGGCTACCTGCGCCACGAGGACGCTGCGCTCCGCGTGGCGGGCGCCGAGCTCGCGGCCGGCCGCGCCGAGCTCGCGCGCATCCGCGTCGAAGCCGCGCTGCAGGACGCGCCGGAGTCGACTGCGCTGCTCACCCTGCGGGCCCGCATCCTCGACGCGCTCGGGGCACTCGACGAGCTGGTGGGTGTGCAGGAGGCGCTGCTCGCGCGCTTCCCGGACCATCCGATCGTCCAGAACGACCTCGCGTGGACCCTCTTCCGGCTGGGCCGCGAGCTGCCGCGCGCCCACGCGCTGGCGCGTGCCGCCGTCGAGGGCTCCGGGCGCCGGCCCGAGGCGCTCGACACCCTGGCCGCCATCCAGATCGCACAGGGGCAGCTCGACGAGGCCGGACGCGGGATCGAGGAGGGGCTCGCCGGGGCCGAGGGGCTCGCGCGGGCGCAGCTCCTGCTGCGCCGGGCCGAGCTGCTGGCCGCGCGCGGAGAGCGCGACGCCGCTCGCGCCGCGCTGGCCGAGGCCGGAGCGGCCGCGGGCGAGCCCCACGCGGCCCTCGCGGCCGAGGAGGAGCGCGTCCGCGCCCGGGTCGCCGGGGCGCAGCCGCCACCCATCCGCGGCGGGCCCCCGTGAGACACCCGCACCGGCCCGCACCGTGAGCCCGACGGGCAGCGCGCCCTCCCCGCTCGCGCCCCTGCGCCCGACCGCGCGCCTGCTCGCCGTGCCGGGTGCGCTCGCGCTCCTCTTCGCCGCGCTCGTGGGCCTGCGGCTCCACGGCTTCTCGCTCGCGCAGTGGAACGTGCTCCTCGGCGAGCCCGCGCGGATCGAGGTGTGGCTCGGCGAGCCGCGCGCGATCCGCGCCGACGACTACGCCGTGATCCTCCCGCTCGCGCTGGCCCAGGAGGCACACGACCCGCCCTTCCCCGTCGTGAACCGCCTCGTCGGCACGGGGCAGAACGCGCTGCTGCCCTTCTCGCTGCCGGTCGCCCACCCCCTCGTCCTGCTCCGCCCCGACACCTGGGGCTTCTTCCTCGGCGCCGACGTCGGCCTCGCGTGGCGCTGGTGGTCGCGCACCTTCGGGCTGTTCCTGGTCGCCTGGGCGCTGCTGCGGGTCGTGACGCGCGGCGACGGTGCGCTCGCCGCGTTCGGCGCGCTCGCGCTCGTGGCCTCGCCCTTCGTCCAGCTCTGGACGCTGCGGCCGGCGCCGGTGGCGATCCACACCGGACTGCTCGTGCTGGCAGCGCTCGGCGTGCTCTTCGCGCGGCGCGCCGGGGCGATCCTGCTCAGCGGGCTGCTCCTCGGCTATGCAGCGGCCGGCTTCGCGCTCGTGCTCTATCCGCCCTTCCAGGTCCCGCTCGCGAGCGTCGCGCTGCTGCTCGCGGCGACGTTGGCCTGGGAGCATCGCGACGCCCTCGACCTGCGGGCGCGGGCGGGCCTGCGGCTGCTCGCGCTCGGGGCGGCCGGCGCCGTCGTGGGGCTCGCGGCCACCGCCTTCTGGGCCGCCGCGGGCGACGCGGTCACGCGGATGCTCGCAACCGCCTACCCCGGCCGGCGCGTCGCGCTCGGCGGGGGGCGCTCGTGGGCGGAGCTCGCCGCCGCCAACCTGGGGGTGCCGCTCCTGGTCGAGGACTACGGGCCGCTGCTCAACGCCTGCGAGGCGGCCTCGTTCTGGCTGCTCTCGCCCGTGCTGCTGGCGGCCGTGCTGTGGCGCTCCGCGCGGGGCGGCCGGCGGCCCGGCGCCGTCGAGGTCGGGCTCGCGGCGGGTCTCGCGGCGCTGGCGCTGCACGCGACGACCCGGCTCCCCGGCTGGCTCGTGCGCGCCACCGGCTGGTCGCTCGTGCCGGGCCCGCGCTCGATGATCGCGCTCGGTCTCGTCGAGGTGCTGCTGGTGGCGCGGCTGCTCGCGAGCGGCGAGCGCAGCGCGGGCGGGCGTCGTGCGGGGCTCGCGCTCGTCTGGGGCGGGCTGCTCGGGCTGGCCTGCCTGGGCCTCGCCCGGCGCCTGCCCGGCTTCCCGCTGGCCAGCGGGCTTGCGTTCGCCGGCGGCAACGCCGCGCTGGCCTGGCTCGCGCTCGGGGCACGCCGTCCCTGGCACGCGATGGCGGGCTTCGCGGCGGCCTCGGCCGCGGTGTCGCTCGCCTTCAACCCGCTCGCGCAGGGCGGGGCCGGGGCGCTGCGCGCGCATCCGCTCGCCGCCGCGATCCGCACGATCGACGCCGCGTCCGGCGGGACGAGCGTGTGGGCGACCTTCGGCCCCTACCAGGTGCCGAACCTGTTCCGCGCGCTCGGCGTCCGCGCGATCGACGGGGTCCAGCCGGTGCCGCAGCTCGAGCAGTGGGCGCGCTGGGATCCGCGGGGCCGCGCGCGCGAGGTCTACGACCGCTACGCCCACGTGTCGCTGGTGGCCGACGCGGGCCGGACGCACCCGCGCTTCCGCCTGCTCGGCCCCGACGCCTTCGCCGTCGACGTGGACCCGGGCGCGCCGGCGCTCGCCGCGCTCGGGGTGACGCACCTGCTCGTGGAGGGCGACGGCGCCCGCCGCCTCGCGGAGCGGGGCGGCGCCCGCTGGCTGCGCACGGTCGGGCGCTTCCACCTGCTCGAGGCGGCGCGCCCGGAGCCCTGATCGGGAGGACGCGTACGGCCACTCGAGCAGGGCCTCCTGCGGGAGCCTCCTGCCCCCTCAGCCGCCCCGCGCCGCCCGAACCGGGGCCTCCAGCGGCCCGAGCGCCCGCTCGGTCGCGGCCCGGCCGGCGAGGCAGGGATCCAGCGGGCGGCGCCGCGCCTCGCAGCGTCGCCACTCCTCGGCGAGCACGCGGCGGTCGAAGGGAAGGGCGTGGTGGTACTGGCTCGAGAACAGGGCCACCGCCTCGTTGGCGGCCGTCGCGAAGTCCCCGCTCGCGCTCTGGAACGGCTGCCCCGGTCGCACCAGGCTCGCGAGGTTCGCGAGCCGCTCGGGCTCGAGCGCGGCGGCCAGCTCGGGGGAGAGCGAGCGCGCCTGCTCGAGCAGCTCGAGGCGGCCCGGCGAGTCCGGGTAGTCGCGCTGCCAGCGGCCCAGGATCGTGGCGCACTCGACCACGAGGCCGAGCCGGCAGGTCTCGACGCCGACGGTCTCGAGCACCGGCTCCGGGGGGCGGTCCGCCGCCGCGCCGAGCCGGCGCCGGAGGAGCGAGTGCTCGCGGCCGACCTCGGCAGCGGCGCGGGTGGCGAGGCGCGGCAGCTCGGCCTGCTGCCCGCGGAAGAAGGCGCGCGCGGCGTGATGGCTGAGGATCGGGTGGCGCAGCGTGTGGATGGGCCCTTCGAGACCGGCCGCGTGCACCGTGCCGAGGGGCAGCACCTCGTGGGCGAGCAGCGCGTCGAGGCTGCCGATCCCCGCCCGCGCCAGACCCGCCGCGAAGTCCGCGCGCTCGACGCGCCGTGCGAGGCGGTCGACGTCGAGGGCGAGCTCCGGCGCATCGAAGCCGAGCAGCACCAGGTCGGCGCCCATCGTGAACCACACGCTCACGTGGTCGAAGACCTCGGCGTAGGTGCGCATGACGAGCTCGACGGTCTCGCGGTCGAGCTCGTAGGTGTGGATCCACTGGGCGTAGACCCCGCCGGGAGCCAGCCGCTCGCGAGCGACCTCGAGGAACTCGCGGCTGAAGAGCATCTCCACGCCGACGACCCAGGGATTGCTCGGCTCGGAGACGATCACGCCGAACCGGCCCTCGCTGCGCTGCAGCGCCCGGTAGGCGTCGGAGCGGACGATGCGGACCTTCGGGTGCCGGGAGGCGCCGTGGTTGCCGAAGTCGAACAGGGGCGCCGCGTCGACGACCCCTTGCGAGATCTCCGCGACGATCACCTCGCGGCTCTCGTCGAGGGCCGCGAGCTCGCCGGCGCTGACCCCCGTGCCGAAGCCGATCACGAAGGAGCGCTCCGGGGACTCGGACAGCAGGGCCGGCAGGAGCGCGGCGAGCGCCATGGTCGGGTAGTCGCCCTGGAGGTTCCCGTCCGGCTTGCCGTTGGTGATGATCGAGCGCGAGGCCTGCCCGTTCGGCAGGTAGCTCTCGCGGACCGTCACGGTGCTGGCGGGATCGTCGGTGTGGAAGACGGTCCGGAAGGACCCGTTGAAGGCAGCGACGAACGGGCCCGGGCCGGCCAGCGTCATCGGCGTCGGCTTGCGCACGCGGAAGCTGCCGGAGGCGATCCAATCGGGGTTCCAGGGCGGGAGCCAGGCGATCCCCGCCAGCGCAGCGGCCGTGAGCGCCGCCGGCAGCCAGGCCGGCACGGCCAGCAGGCGCCAGGTCAGCAGGCCCGCGCCCACCGCCAGGGCGCCGAGGCCGATCGCGTACACCTGGTGCAGGTCGAGCCAGATCAGGAGCGCGTAGCCGCCGAGCAGCGCGCCGAGGAGCGAGCCCACGGTGTTCCAGCTGTAGAGCCGCCCGGCCACGGCGCCGAGGTCGCCGAGCTCGCGCCGGAGCTGGTGGAAGAGGAGCGGGAGCAGGGCCCCCGAGAGGCCGATCGGGAGCCCGAGCAGGGCGAGGATCGCGAGGAAGGCGGCGCCGTAGTAGAAGGGGAAGGCGAAGTCGTCGTCGCGGAACACCGAGCGCAGCACGTGCGCGTAGTAGGGCGCCGCGTCCATGCGCAGGTAGAGCAGCGCGAGGATCCCCACCAGCGTCCACTGCGAGGCCACGATCAGGAGCGGCGGGATGCGCGAGAGGGCCGACACCGCGAAGCTGCCGAGGGCGATGCACAGGACGAACACCGCCACCACCATCGCGAAGGTGAAGTGGGAGGCGCCGAACGCCATCCCGCCGACGCGGTTCAGCACGGTCTGCAGCGCCATCATCGCGAAGCCGGCCAGCAGCGCGACCACCGCATAGAGCGCGAACGAGGAGCCCGCCCGCCCGGCCTCATCGACACCAGACGGTGTCTCCTGCGCCGCGGCCGCCCGGCCGGCGCCGCGCTGGAGCAGGACGAAGGTGGTCCCGGCGAAGAGGTTCACGAGACCCATCGTGTAGAGCACCCCGTCGAGCCCGAGCCGGGGCACCAGCACGAAGCCGCCGGCCAGCGCGCCGGCGAAGGCACCGAGGGTGTTGAAGGCGTAGATCCAGGCGTGGACGCGGGTGGCGTCCTCGAGGTCCTCGGCCAGCGCCTGGGTGAGGACCGGGATCGTGCCCCCCATCAGCACGGTGGGAGGGCCGAGCAGCAGGATGGTGAGGAAGACGTCGAAGGCGAAGCCGGCGATCTGCGATCCGTGCGCCGGGAAGCGGAACGACACCGCCTGGGCCAGCCCGAAGAGCGTCGGGAACAGCATCACCCAGGCGCCGATCCCCGACTCGACCAGGCCGTAGAGGAACAGCAGGCGGGGCGCCTCGCCCCGCGCCCGCGCGCGCGCGACGACGCGCGCGGTGGTGGCGCCGAACACCGAGTAGCCGGCCGCGAGCCCGCCGAGGAAGATCGCGAGCACGGCCGCCGTGGCCTCGCTGTGCGAGCCGAGCAGGGTGGCGAGGTACTTCTGCCAGGCGACCTGGTAGGCGAGGCCGCTGAAGCCCGTGAGGACCGTGAGCAGCAGCGCGACCGCGCGCGTCATCGTCCGGGGGCCCGGCTACTTCACGACGTAGCCGAGGGCCCGCAGCATGTCGCGGCTCAGCTCGTCGAGCTCGACCTCGGGAACCTGGTCCCAGAGCGGGCGCAGCTCCCGGGTCGCCTCGAGCCCCGGGAGCAGCTCGCCGGCCCACTCGGGCCGGGCCTCGGCGAGGTCGTCGAGCTCCGCCGGATCGGCGGCGCCGTCGAAGAGCTCGACCACCCGCTGTGGCTCGCTCTCCGAGAGGCTCAGGATCAGGCGTCGATCCCCGTCGCGGACCGAGAGCGTGGGGCGACTCGGGGCCCCTTCCGTGCCCCAGCTCCGCTCCAGGTAGGCGAAGGCCGGTCGCCCGGGGCCGCTCTCCTCCTGCCGGGCGGCCGCCTCGATCTCCGGCACCAGCGAACGCCCGTCGGTGTCGGGGAGCGGCGGGAGCCCGGCCAGGTCGAGCAGCGTCGGCCAGATGTCCAGGTTGCTCACCGTCTGCTCCACCACCACGCTCCGGGGGAGCCGGAACGGGAGGGCCACGATCCAGGGTACGCCGGTGACCTCGCGATAGAGGTTGCGGGCGTGCCCCTCGTATCCGCGTTCGCCGAGCGCCTCGCCGTGGTCCGAGGCGACCACGACGATCGTGTTGCGCGAGAGGTCCCGCTCCTCGAGCCGGGCGATCAGCGCGCCCACGTTGCGATCCACCCAGTGGACCGCCGAGTCGTAGGCGTCCGACACGGAGGTCCCGAAGCCGAGCTCCGCAGAGTCCTGGTCGTACGCGTACTGGTGCACGTCCATGTAGTGCACGTACAGGAAGAAGGGCTGGTGCCCGTGGCTCGCGAGGAACTCGAGCGCGGCGCCGGTGGCGTCCTCGTCGGTGCCCTTGATCACGAGCGGGCCGGGGGCGCGCCGCTCGAACCGGCGCGGCGCGCGGGAGGCGGACGGGCGCAGGTAGACGTCGAAGCCCTGCCCGAAGCCGAACAGGGAATCGACCCAGCCGTTGCGCCAGACGCCGCCGGTGGCGTAGCCGGCCTCGCGAAAGATCTCGGCCGGGAGGACGGCCTCGGGCGGCAGCGCTTGTCCGAAGCCGAGCATGCCCGTGTGGGTGGGCAGGAGCCCCGTCCACAGCGAGGCCATCGAGGTCTTGGTCCAGCTCGACTGCGCCTCCACCCGCGCGAAGCGCAGCCCGCGCTCGGCCAGCACCTCGAGGACCGGGGTGGTCGGGCGCTCGTAGCCGTAGGCGCTGGTGCGGTCGGCGCGCAGGGTGTCGATCAGGACGAAGACGACGTTCGGCTTGCGCTCGCGGAGGGCGGCGATCTCACCGATCTCGCCGGCCGGGCGCGAAGGGCCCTGGATCCGGAACTGCGAGGCGAGGGCGATCACGGCGAGCAGGGCGGCGAGCGCGAAGTAGGTCCGGGGCGAATCGAGGAGCCTGCGCAACAATCCGACGACCTCCGCCTGGGTCCGGCCAGAACCGGCGGACGGTAGCGGCTTCCGTGGCGCTGCGCCGATCCACACGCGCGCGGCCGGGGTGCGGCGGGACGAGGCCGGGGCCGCGAGCGGGCGGCGGCTGCCCCGGATCCGGAGCAGCCGCCGGAAGCACCCTCACGAGCAGGCCGCACGCGGCCTGCGCACGGGCGTTGCTAGGTCCGGCGCCGGCGGTAGGCGAGCGCGCAGACGGTCGCGATCGCGCCGGCGAAGGCCAACGCCGTGGTGGGCTCCGGCGCGGCGTAGCTGAGCGCCAGCTCGGCGAAGGCTGCGTAGTTTCCCTCGGGAAGATTGGTCATGATCGTCACGGGAGCGACGAGCGTGATCGTCCCCGCACCGCTCGCGCTCAGGTTGTTCGTGCCCGTGCGCGTCACGGTGGCCACGAACGGCACGCCCGCCACGCTCGCCTGGTCGGTCGTCCAGGTGCCCGAGATCGCGGTGATGCTGATGACGCCGCCGGCGCCGGTCGCGATGACCGTCTCGCCCGAGCCCACGTTCAGCGGCACGCCGAGGAGCGTGACGCCGCCGAAGGCCAGGACGTTCGCGACGCCCTCGAACGTGGCCGAGCCGGCGAGGGTGCCGGCGCCCGCGAAGCTGCCCGAGCCGTTCTTGCTGAGGATCGCCTGGATCCCGGTGACCGGAACCGCCGCGGGATCGGTCACGGGCGTCGTGAACGAGCCCGTGATGGTGCTGCCTGCGTCGATCGTCGCGAGCGTGTTGCTGGTGGCCGTACCGGTGGTCCCGGAGCCGGTGAAGCTGGCGGGCGGCAGCGTGCCGATCTGGAACGAGAACTCGGCGGTGTCGAGCTGCCCGGCCGACGCCGGGCCCGCGCCCAGGACAGGCAGGACAGCGGCCAGCGCCACGAGGAAGGCTGCGGACGACTTGCGCATGGAGGACCCCCTGGTTCGCGATGGCGTGCATAGTACCCGAGGCGCGCGAAGAAAGGCGAGCCCTTCCGGCAGAAAGGAAACGGCCACCCCGTTGCCGGGGTGGCCGTCCTTGCAGCCGTGGCTGCGCCGGATGGCGCTAGCTGAGGCGGCGGCGGCCGAGGATCGCGAGGCCCGCCACGCCCGAGCCGAGGAGCAGCAGGGTGCCCGGCTCCGGGACGTACGTCAGGACCAGCGTCGCGAAGGCCGCGAAGTTGGTGCCGCCCGACAGGTTGCTGAGGACCGTCACCGGGGCCACGAGCGTGACCGTGCCCGCGCCACCCACGAGGCCGTTCGAGCCCGTGATGGTCACGACGGGCTC
This sequence comes from Deltaproteobacteria bacterium, assembly GCA_035063765.1. Taxonomy (NCBI): domain Bacteria; kingdom Pseudomonadati; phylum Myxococcota; class Myxococcia; species Deltaproteobacteria bacterium. The sequence continues at coordinate 138 of JAPSFT010000010.1, read as the reverse complement.
GCCCGGCACGCTGATCGCCACCGAGCCGGTCGTCCAGGTGCCGGAGATCGCGGTGATGTTGATGCCGTAGGCACCCGCGGTCGAGGTCTTGCCCGAGCCGACGCTCAGCGGCACGCCGAGGAGCGTGAGGCCACCGAA